>JBBQFE010000159.1:0-6894 GCA_038321605.1 Mycobacteriales bacterium
CGCACACCCTCGGCGCACACCTTTGCCGCACATCTCTGTCGCACATCTCTGCCGCACATCGTCAGTGCTGGCGATAGCCTCAGAGCCATGAGTGTTCGTCTGCGGCCCACCCTTGCTGCCCTGCCCGCCTATCTGCCGGGCCGCACGGTGCCCGGAGCCATCAAACTGGCCAGCAACGAGATCTCGTTCGGCCCGCTGCCCCATGTGCTGGCTCGGATCGCCGCGGTCGCTGCCGAAGCCAACCGATACCCCGACAGCTTCTCCACCGAACTGGCGACGGCGCTGGCCGCCCGATTCGGGGTACAGCAGGCTCAGGTGGTGGTCGGCTGCGGTTCGGTCTCGCTGTGTCAGCAGTTGGTGTTGGCCACCGCGGGCGAAGGCGACGAGGTGCTGTTCGCGTGGCGGTCGTTCGAGGCGTACCCGATCATCACCCTGGTCGATGGAGCGGTGCCGATCCAGGTTCCGCTGATCGACGGTGTGCATGACCTTCCGGCGATGGCCGCGGCGGTCACCGAGCGGACGCGGCTGATCTTCGTGTGCAACCCGAACAACCCCACCGGCACCGCCGTCCGCGGACCGGCGTTGACTGCATTCCTCGATCGGATTCCCGATGATGTCCTGGTAGTGCTGGACGAGGCTTACCGGGAGTTCGTCACCGACCCGCAGGTTCTCGACGGCACCACACTGCTGGAGCGTTACCCGAATATCGTCGTCCTGCGTACCTTCTCGAAGGCCTACGGCCTGGCGGGCCTGCGGATCGGTTACGGGATCGCCGCGGACCCGGTGATCAGCAACGCCATGCGGCAGACCCAGGTGCCTTTCGCCGTGACCCAGGTCGGCCAGGCGGCGGCACTCGCCTGCCTGGAGGCTGAGGCGGAGGTGCAGTTGGCCGAACGGGTCGCCGAGGTGACCGCCGAACGCGCCAGGGTCATCTCCGAACTTCGCGCCGTCGGGTATGCGGTACCGGACTCGCAGGCCAACTTCGTCTGGTTGGGCGACGGACCGCGGGATGCCGGCGGTATCGATGGCCCGGTCTTCGCGGCAGGGTGTGAGGACCGAGGCGTGATCGTCCGGGCCTACGCCGGCTCGGGAGTTCGGGTGACCATTGGGTCGGAGGCTGAGAACGACAAGTTCTTGTCCTGTGCCCGCGAGCTGCGCTGACCGCTGCCTACTTCGCTGTTGGCGTTTTGAAGGTGTAGGAAGTCTCTGGTCCGTCAGTGGTCACCTGCAAACCGCTCTGGGCCGGCCCAGCGGGGCTACTCCATACCCCGATCACCCATCAGCTGACGACCGGGACGGGCCGCCTCCCGGACCGCTTCGGCGACCGCTTTGGGCACCGAGGGGTCGAACACGGACGGCACGATGTAGGCGGGGTTCAACTGCTCGTCGGACACGCAGTGGGCCAGTGCCGCGGCGGCACGCAGCAGCATGGCGGTCGTCACCTGTCCGGCCTGGGCGTCGAGCAGCCCGCGGAACACCCCGGGGAACGCCAGCACGTTGTTGATCTGGTTCGGGTAGTCCGATCGCCCGGTGGCCAGGATCGTGGCGTACTTGGCGGCCTCTTCCACGTTGGTCTCCGGATCCGGATTGGCCAAGGCGAAGACCACCGAATCCTCGGCCATGTCGGCGATCCAGTGAGCCGGCAGCACGCCCGGCGCCGACACCCCGATGAAGACGTCGGCGCCGGTCAACGCATCGTGCAGGTCGCCGGTGACACCTTCGGGGTTGGTCTTGGCCGCCAGTTCCCGTTTTGCTTCGCCCAGTACCGGGTCGGTCGGTGACAGGATTCCCTCGCGGTCCCACACCAGGACGTGCCGAGCGCCCGCGGCTAGCAGCAATTCCACGATGGCGGTGCCGGCGGCGCCGCCACCCGAGACCACGATCCGTACCGAGGCCAGGCCCTTGCGAACACAGCGCAGCGCGTTGGTCAGCGCGGCCAGCACGACGATCGCGGTGCCGTGCTGGTCGTCGTGGAACACCGGGATGTCCAGTTCGGCGCGCAACCGCCGCTCGACCTCGAAACAGCGTGGCGCCGAGATGTCCTCGAGGTTGATTCCGCCGAAACCCGGCGCGATGAGCTTGACGGTCTGCACGATCAGGTCCACGTCCTGGGTGTCCAGACAGATCGGCCAGGCGTCGATGCCCGCGAACCGCTTGAACAGTGCGGCCTTACCCTCCATCACGGGCAGGGCGGCGCCGGGTCCGATGTTTCCCAGACCCAACACCGCGGACCCATCGGTCACCACCGCCACGCAGTTGCCCTTGATGGTCAGCTTCGAGACGTCCTCGGGGTGGGCGGCGAGCGCGAGGGACACCCGTCCGACCCCCGGTGTGTACGCCATCGAAAGGTCATCGCGGGTCTTCAGCGGCACCCTAGATTCCACCGAGATCTTGCCGCCGAGGTGCAGCAGGAAGGTACGGTCCGAGACCCGGTGCACCTCGATGCCGTCCAGCGCCCGCAGGGCGGCGACGATCTCTTCGGAATGTTCGCCGTTTCCTGCCGAGCAGGTGACATCGATGGTGATCCGGTCGTGCCGGGATTCCGAGACGTCGATCGCGGTCACCATGCCGCCCGCCTCGGTGACCGCGGTGGCAAGTCGACCCACGACGGTGGCGTCCGGCACCGCGTAGATCCGGACGGTGATCGAGTAGGAGGCGGAGGTAGGAGTGGGACGGGGGTGCGCTGAATCAGGCATGGCCATGGCGACCATCGTGCCAGTAGCCGGTAACGGGCGAACCTGGTGTCAGTGACCGGTCGGTAGTAACTCCCCGACGGGGGCGTCGACGTCGATCCGGTTGCCCGACGGTGCTAGCGGACACGCCCAGCGGGGGTCGTACACGCAGGACGGGTTGTACGCGAAGTTCAGATCTATCACCCAGCTGCCGGCGGCCACACCGCTTCCGAGCGAGGCACCCTTGACGGTGTCGAGCAGATACCTTCCCGCGCCATAGGTCAGCGTGCCGGCCGTCGCATCGCGGACCGGTACGAAGAGGCCACCACCGTAGGACGCCAACCACCACACGTCCAGACCTGCGCCGCGCGGACGTGCACCGGCCGGGCCTGAGGCATCGAGCTGTTGCCCCGCGACTGGGAACTCGAACCGGCCGACACGTTCGAAGCCGACCGTGCCGTCCGTCCCCGTGCTGGCCTCGAACCGGTCCGCCGCGGCATCGGCCATCGGCAGTTCGAAGCGGAAGGCCGGGTCGTAATCGGCATGGCGCAGCTGCTGGCCGGCCATTCGGGGCGACGCCGGATGGCTGCCGAACAGCTCGGTGCGGCCCGCGATCCACACGGCATGCCCGGCCGCCGGGTCCCTCTCGGCGCGCACGGCACCGTAGAGCGCATGCACCTGCCGCCGCCAGTCGACTACGGCGAGGGCATCGCGCTGGCTTCTGGACATGGCCTCATCTTGGCGGTTGTTGCCCCGGCGTGCTCCTTACAGATCCGAAAACCGCTGTGGTTCGATTAGTGGCAGGGCGCCACGTCGGCGTCCGTCACAACGAGGTGACAACAGCATGACTGAATCATCGGTGCACAGTGCTGCGCCCGCCACCCCGCTCACCAGCGAGGATCCGACCTTTCTGCGGCGGTACCTGTCCCATGCCTCCGCACAGTTGCCGGGCCGACAGCAGAGCGCGCTGACCGAGCTGGCCCGCAGGCACTTCGAGGTCGGCCGCAGCCGGAACTCCGGCGACACCTTGATCTCGATCGTCGACACCGACGCCACCACCACGGTGATCGATGTGATCACCCGCGATGCGCCGTACCTGGTCGATTCGGTCACCGCCGAGCTGGGGCGGACTGGCCACCCGGTGGAACATCTGCTGCACCCGCAGCTGGTGGTGTGCAGGGACGCTGGCGGTGAGCTCGGAGCCGTGCTGGACCTGGATGACACCGCGGTGGTGCCCTCCGGCGCGGTCACCGAGTCGTGGATGCACATCGAGACGAACCTGATCCCCAGTGACGAACACCGGCATGTGGTCGGTGACCTGCGACGCGTGCTCACCGATGTGCACAACGCGGTCGATGATGCGCCGGCGGTCTACGCGCTGATCAGGGAGCTCGCCGATCAGATTGAGCACGATCCCGGCCAGTTCGACCGAGAGACCTCGACGGAGGCCGCGGCGCTGCTGCGCTGGCTGGCCGACGGAAACTTCATGATCCTGGGCCACGCCGCCTATTCGGCCAATGAGCTGGCCAGTCCGAGCCGGACCACGGACGGCGGTTCCGGCTCGGTCAGCGGTGTCCTGCGCGGCGAGGCCAGTATCTCGCCGCTGGAACTGCTGCCGGCCTACCGTTCCGGCGCACCGCTGGTGATCTTCAAGTCGCCGATGGTCAGCACGGTCCGCCGGTCGGCCAGGTACGACTGCGTCACCGTGATCGCGCCGGCGGAAGACTCCTCCGGTGAGAGGATCCACGTCTTCCTCGGCCTGATCACCGATGAATCCGACGGGACGGTCGGCCGGGTACCGGTGTTGCGCCGCCGCATCGCCGAGGTGCTGCAACGTTCGGGAGCCCGAGCTGACAGCCATACCGGACGTCAGCTGCTGGCCGCACTGCGGACCCTGCCGCGCGATGAACTGCTCGAGGCGACGAGTCCCGATCTGCTCCGGCTCACCCAGCTGGTGGTGGACCGCTCCGAGCGGGGTGGCATCGGGGTCTTCGCCCGTACCCACCTCAACCGCGATTTCGTCTCGGTGCTGGTGTACTTCCCTGCCGACCGGCTCGGCCCGGAGACGCGGCTGCGGGTGCGGGACGTGATTCTGCGCAACTGGCCGGGACGGATCATCGCCCGCGACGACCGCCTGGTCGAGTTGGGTATGGCGCGGATGCACTTCCTGATCGCGCTCCGGCCGGGCGAAGAGGTACCGAACCCGCAGCGCGCGCAGGTCGAAGCCCGGGTGGCCCAGGTGACCCGGCGTTGGTCCGACGATCTTGCCGACCTGCTTCAGGTCGGAGTGGGCGAAGAGGAAGCGGAGCGGATCGAGCGGCGTTACTCCGGAGCCTTCCCGGAGGCTTACAAGGAGGACTTCACCGCCTCGGTCGCAGTGTCGGACCTGCGGCGGCTGGAGGGTCTGCCCGATCGGGACGGCCTGGGTTTCGAGGTGTACACCCCCGCCACGAACGACCCCGCGGACCGACGTCTCAAGATCTTCCGTACCGGCACGCCGCTCTCCCTCGGTAGGACGCTGCCGATGCTGGAGCAGATGGGTATCGAGGTGCTGGACGAGCGCCCGTATGAGTTGCAGCGAACCGATGGCACCGATGCCTGGATCTATGACTTCGGGCTCAAGCTCGGCGAAGGCGTGGACTTCGGTCCGAGCCGGTCAGCCGCGGTGATCGAGACGCTGCGGGTGCTGTGGGCCGGCGGCATCGAGCAGGACGGGTTCAACGCCCTGGTGGTACGTGCCGGTCTGAGCTGGCAGCAGGCGATGGTGTTGCGCGCCTATGCCAAGTACCTGCGGCAGGCCGGCACCACCTTCAGCCAGGGCTACATCGAGCAGGCGCTCAGTCAGCACAGCGACATCGCAGCCCTGCTGGTGGAGCTCTTCGAGGCACGCTTCGACCCGGACGCCGCTGGACCCGAGGAGGTTGCCGCGGTCGAGAAGATTCGCAAGCACATCGACGAGGCGCTGGCGCGGGTGTCCAGCCTGGACCAGGACCGCATCCTGCGCTCGTTGCTGACCTTGATCAACGCCACGCTTCGAACCAACTACTACCGCGAGGAGGAGGATCTCTCCGGCGTTGCGGTCCCGTCCGGTGCGTTTGCGGTCAAGCTCGATCCGCGTTCGATCCCGGATCTGCCCGAGCCCCGCCCGCGCTTCGAGATCTGGGTCTATTCACCGCGTCTGGAGGGTGTGCATCTACGCTTCGGATCGGTCGCCCGTGGTGGTCTGCGCTGGTCGGACCGGCGGGAGGACTTTCGTACCGAGGTGCTCGGCCTGGTCAAGGCGCAGATGGTCAAGAACACCGTCATCGTCCCTGTCGGCTCCAAGGGCGGTTTCGTTGCCAAGCGACTTCCCGATGCCACCGTCGACCGTGAGGCGTGGCTGGCTGAGGGCATCGCCTGCTACAAGACGTTCATCACCTCGTTGCTCGAACTCACCGACAACTACCGGACGGAGGCCGACGGCACCAGGTCGGTGTCACCGCCACCCCGCACCAGGCGTTACGACGGGGACGACCCCTACCTGGTGGTCGCTGCGGACAAGGGCACCGCGACCTTCTCCGACATCGCCAACACCATCGCCATCCAAAGGGGATTCTGGCTCGGCGACGCGTTCGCCTCGGGCGGCTCGGTCGGCTATGACCACAAGGCGATGGGCATCACCGCGAAGGGCGCCTGGGAGTCGGTGAAGTACCACTTCCGGGAGCTCGGGATCGACACCCAGACCCAGGACTTCACGGTTGCGGGCGTCGGTGACATGTCCGGCGACGTCTTCGGTAACGGGATGCTGCTGAGCAGGCACATCCGGCTGGTGGCCGCCTTCGACCACCGGCACATCTTCCTCGATCCCAACCCGGATCCCGAGCGGGCGTTCGCCGAGCGCGAGCGGCTGTTCGCGATGCCGCGATCGAGTTGGGACGACTACCAGCGTGGGCTGATATCGGCTGGCGGCGGTGTTTTCTCCCGTACCGCAAAGGCGATTGCGGTTTCCGACGAGGTCGCCCGCGCGCTGGGCATCGCTGGCGGCGCGACGACTCTGGCGCCATCGGTACTCATCCATGCCATCCTGACCGCTCCGGTGGACCTGCTCTGGAACGGCGGCATCGGTACCTACGTCAAGGCGTCGACCGAGGCCCAGCTGGAGGCCGGTGACAAGACCAACGATGCGTTGCGCGCCAACGGCTCCGAGCTGCGGTGCAAGGTGGTGGGTGAGGGTGGAAATCTC
>JBBQFE010000160.1:0-6884 GCA_038321605.1 Mycobacteriales bacterium
GCAGCGCCGAGGTCACGTCACCGCAACTGGCCCAGGCACTCGCGGCAGCCGGACGAGGGGTTGCGGTCGTGTCCGACGATGCCAGGTTCGACCTGCACGGCCTGCGTATCCACACCGGCACCGGTCCGCTGACGCTGCAGCTGCACGCCGCGTGGAACAGCGGTCACCACGCTGCGCCGACGATCGCCGCGCTGGCCCTGCGCCTGCGGGCGTACTGCGAGCGACGCTACGGACCCGAGGTCAGCCCTGATCGATGACGGCGATCGTGTCACCCTCGCTGATGACCTCGCCCTCGGTCACCGCGATCTCGGCGATCACGCCCGTCACCTCTGCCAGCACCGGAATCTCCATCTTCATGGACTCCAGAATCACCAGCGTGTCACCCGGCTGCACCTTGTCGCCGGGCTGAGCGACCACCTTCCACACGCTGGCAGCCAACTCGACGAGAACCGTGTGCATCATGGGCGCAAACTTACGCGCCCGGCCGAACTCTCACAGCCCTCGCCAGATGGGTTAGCATCATCAGCATCATGCGCGCGCTGCTCCTCCTTCGCGGCCGTGACGAGGAACTGGGACGCTAGGTCTTCACAGACCAGCCAGTCCGGTCGGCCCCTCGTCGCGGGTCGTAGTGCTGCCCCGACCGCCCGTCCAGTTTCTTCGGTCGTCATCACCTGCCCAGGAGCACCTTCATGTCTGTCACTGATTCTTCGTCCTTCGATTCTTCACACGTCGATCCTTCGAGCGGTGCCGCCGCTACCTCGGTTCCTCCCACCTCGGCTTCGCCGGCTCGGGCGCGGTCGACCCAGCAACCTTCGACGATGCCGGTGCACCGCTACCGTGCCTTTCCGCCGATCGACCTGCCCGACCGCCAATGGCCCGCGCGCAGCATCACCCGCGCCCCGCGCTGGCTGGCGACGGACCTGCGCGATGGCAACCAGTCGCTGATCGACCCGATGAACACCGCCCGCAAGCTGGCGATGTTCGACCTGCTCGTCAAGATGGGTTACAAGGAGATCGAGGTCGGCTTTCCCGCAGCGAGCCAGACCGACTTCGATTTCGTCCGCGAGCTGGTCACCTCCGAACGGGTGCCCGACGACGTCACGATCTCGGTGCTGACGCAGGCACGCGAGGAGCTCATCGAACGCACCATCCAGTCGCTGGTCGGATCCCACCGGTCGACGGTGCACCTCTACAACGCAGCCGCGCCGGTGTTCCGCAAGGTCGTGTTCGGCTTCTCCGGCGATGGCCGCGACGAATGCCGGACGGTCGCCACCCTGGGCACCCAGGCGGTCGTCAAGTTCGCCGAGCACTACCTGCAGGGCACCGACTTCGGTTACGAGTACTCCCCCGAGATCTTCATGGACACCGAGCTGGAGTTCGCGCTGGACATCTGCGCCGCTGTGATGGACGTGTGGCAACCCGCCGAGGGGCGCGAGATCGTGCTCAACCTGCCCTGCACGGTGGAACGGTCCACCCCGAACGTCTACGCCGACCAGATCGAGTGGATGAGCCGCAACCTGCCGCACCGCGAGCACATCGCGCTGTCGGTGCACACCCACAACGACCGGGGCACCGCGGTGGCTGACGCCGAACTCGCCGTGCTGGCCGGCGCCGACCGGGTGGAGGGGTGCCTCTTCGGTAACGGCGAACGCTCCGGCAACGTCGACCTGGTAACCCTCGGCCTGAACCTCTACAGCCAGGGCATCGATCCCGAGATCGACTTCTCCGACATCGACGAGATCCGCCGCACGGTCGAGTACTGCAACCGGATCGGCGTGCACGAGCGGCACCCGTACGCCGGCGACCTCGTCTACACCTCGTTCTCGGGGTCCCACCAGGATGCGATCAAGAAGGGCTTCGAGGCGCTGGACCGGGCCGCCACGGCCGCCGGCAAGCCGGTCAGCGAGATGCCCTGGCAGATTCCGTACCTGCCGATCGATCCCAAGGACGTCGGCCGTAGCTACGAGGCGGTCATCCGGGTGAACTCGCAGTCCGGCAAGGGCGGCGTGGCCTACATCATGAAGACCGAGCATTCCTTCGACCTGCCGCGCCGGCTTCAGATCGAGTTCAGCCAGGTCATCCAGCGGCACGTCGACGGCCAGGGCGGCGAGGTCAGCGCCGCGCAGATGTGGTCGATCTTCTCGGGTGAATACCTCTTCGACGACGCCGCCACTTTCGTCCTGAAGTCGTTCTCGTCCTCCTCTGACAACGGCGCCGAGCGGGTGGCCGCCAAGGTGAGCGCCTTCGGCAGGGACTGGGACGTGGTGGGCATGGGCAACGGCCCCATCGCCGCCTTCTGCTCGGCGCTGTCGGACACCGACATGGGGCTGGGCGGGGTCAACGTCCGGGTGCTCGACTACGCCGAACATGCGCTCACGTCCGGCCGGGACGCCGAGGCCGCCGCCTATCTCGAGATCGAGGTGGGCGATCAGGTGCTGTGGGGCGTCGGGGTCAGCGAGTCGATCGTCGGAGCATCGCTGCGCGCGGTGATCAACGCGCTGAACCGGGTCGCCCGCACCCGCTGAGCCGCTTCGCGCGGGCTGCACGGATCCTCGGCTGAGCCGGCTCAGCCGAGGATGGCGGTCCGAGGTCGAGCCCGGCGCCTGATGGCCTTGACCAACAGGACCAGTGACAGCAGCGCAAGCAGCGCTGCGGCAGCCAGCAGGGCGTAGGTGGACGGGCTCACCGCAGATCCGACCGTGCCCACGGCGAAGCTGCCCAGCGGAGCCGCGTCGTCACCGGCCGCCAGCTTGGTCGGCGTGTCCTGGGCCGAGGAGGCGGCAAGCGCCACCAACGGCTGGACCCCGGTGAACACGATGTTCGGCTGGTTGGCCGCCGCGTCGTCCTTGATGGCCGCGTTCGGGTCGATCACGCCCAGGCCGTACAGGTTGTCCTTGCCCTTCGGTCCGCGATCGACGGCAGCGGAGAGCAGCCGGGACAGGATCTGCTTGTTGGTGGCGTGCGGGTACTTGGACCACACCAGCGCCAGCGCGGCGGAGGCGATGGCGGTGGCCTGCGACGTGCCACCACCGATGAAGGCCTGACCGTCGACCTTGGACAGGGTGGCGATGGTGTCGCCAGGCGCCGACACGGTCAGGTACGGGTGCCGCGACGAGAAGCTGGCGACATTCCTATTCGCATCGACCGCGCCGACCGAAACCACGCCCAGGCACACCCCGGGTTCCTCGACGGGGCTACCGTCCTCACCCGAGTTACCCGAGGCGGCCACCACCAGGGACCCCTTCTTCAGGGCGTAGAGCACGGCGTCCTGCAACCGCGTCGGGCACGGCACCGGGTCCTCGCCCTGGTAGACGAACCCGCCCAGGCTCATGCTGATCACCTTCGCGCCATGATCGGCGGCGTAACGGATCGCCTGAGAGGTCGCGTCGGGCACCGGCGTGCCGAGCCGGACCACACCCTTCAGCGGGACGGCGATCGGCAGCACCTTCGCACCCGGTGCCAGACCGGCGATGTTGCCGTACCCCTCGCGGGCCACGATCAGTGACGCCATTGCGGTTCCGTGTGAGAGGGCCTCGCTGTCGAAGTCCGTCCGCCCGTCGGTGCCGTTGCCGATGAAGTCCGCACCCGGGACCACCCGGCCGGTCAGCTCGGGAATGCTGGCCTGCACACCGGTGTCGATCACCGCGACGGTGATGCCGCGGCCATCCGCACCGGCGGCCCAGAGAGATGGCACCGACCAGGCGTCGAACCACCATTCCGGCGCCTGCTGCGGGCCCGGGGCCGCCTCGGCGCTGGTCGGGCCGAACGCCAGTGACGAGGCCATCAACACCGTAACCAGCAGGGTCACCAGCACCCCGGTGAAGCGGAACCGGCCGTTGCCTGAGCGACGATCAGCCATGGGCGGGAACCCATTCGACCGTCTGGGGGCTGTCCACCGAGGATGTCGCGACGATGGTCACCGTCGTCGACTCGCTCCTCGCGACCTGCTGGTTGTTGAAGTCCCACACCTTCCAGCTGGCCTTCACCGACGCCTCCACGTTGATCGCGATGATGCCTTTGCCCGCGCTGGCCAGGGTCACCGTCGGGTCGCTGGCGGCGATCTTCTTGGTCAGGGTGCCGTGCAGGCTGCCGGGGACCGGTCGGCCACCCTCGATCATCGGACACAGCGGGTCGGTGGAGGTGACCGCGAGGCACTTGCGCAGCGCGGTCTCGACGCCGTCGGACGCCAGCTGCCGGGCCGCGTCGGACAAGGTCGGTCTGAGGGCGATCACGCTGGTGGTCGTGCCCAGGGACACCGCCGGGTCACCGGAAACCAGCACCGAGGGGCTGTCGGTGGCCACCGGCACAGCACCGGGAAACAGCTGCACCGGCACCGGTGGGATCGGCCGGCCCACGAACGTCAGCCGATCCGAGCCCGCTGCGGAAGCTCCGAGGGAGACCACACCGCCGACCCGATCCAGCCGCCAGGACGAGCCTCGCTTCACCAGCTGGACGCGGTCCGTCCGGCTCTTGGGCCCGTCGGTGAAGGTGAGGGTGTAGTGCACCGACACCGTCGCCGAGGATCCGCTGATCACGGTGTCGCTCACCGAGATCCCGCTGATCGGTGCGACCTTGCGCTGCTGGGCCAGAACCGCGGCGGTGAGGAACGGACCGGTGTCCGCGGTGGGCGGCGCACTGGCGAATGCGAGTGCCGCGGCGGCATCACCCGAGGCCACCGCCGCGAAATAGCGCTTGGCCACCGAGGACGGGTTACGGCTCGCCGAGAACTGGACGGCCGCCACCGACGCCAGTGCCACCGCGATGACCAGGCACGTACCGGCGCCGACCAGCAGCAGTGCCCTGCCCTTGCGACGGGCCATCGGCAACGGCGGCACCGGGGCGCCCGGCGGCAACGGCAGGGACGCGTCCGGCCGGTAGCCCGGGCGCGGCGGCGACCACTGTGCGCCCATCGGTGTCCGGGTCGGCGGCTGAGGCTGCGGTTGGGTCAGCGGCGGTGTCGGCGGCGGCGGCGGTGTCGGGAGCACGATTACTCGACTGTCCGGCGACCGGAGAAGGCCCGGCCGAGCGTGACCTCGTCGGCGTACTCCAGGTCGCCACCGACCGGCAGGCCGCTGGCCAGTCGACTCACGGTCACTCCCATGGGCTTGATCAGGCGCGCCAGGTAGGTCGCCGTTGCCTCGCCCTCCAGGTTCGGGTCGGTGGCGAGGATGAGCTCTGTCACCGTCCCGTCAGCCAGGCGTTGCAGCAGTTCTCTTACCCGTAAATCGTCTGGTCCAACCCCGTCGATCGGGCTGATCGCTCCGCCGAGCACGTGGTAACGCCCCCGGAACTCCCGGGTCCGCTCGATCGCCACCACATCCTTGGGCTCCTCCACGACGCAGATCACCGTGAGATCCCGTCGCGGATCACGGCAGATCCGGCACTCATCGGCCTCCGCCACGTTCCCGCAGATCCGGCAGAACTTCACCTCCGCCTTGACCCGTCGCAGGATCGCGGCCAGACGTTCCACGTCCGCGGTGTCAGCGGCCAGCAGGTGAAAGGCGATGCGCTGCGCGCTCTTCGGCCCGACGCCGGGAAGCCGACCGAGTTCGTCGATGAGATCCTGGATTGCGCCCTCGTACATCATCGACGCCTCACGCCGGATTCTCCTTGGCTGTCGTTCACGGGTGTGCTGCCCGACGTTCGACGGTCCGGCCGACGCCTGGACCCCGAAAGATCCGGACCTGAGCCAGCCTAACGCGGACCTCTGGCAGTCTGTGGGTTATGCGCGCACGCCCGGCAATGCTTCTCGGTACCGCCGTGGCCTGCTGCGCTCTCGTGGCCTGTACCGCCGCACCGACACGCCAGGCCGCCGTCCAGAGCTCGACCACCGTGGCCACCGCCTCCTCGGCCACCCCGACTGCGACGACACCTGCGGCGACGGCACCGGCGACGTCCAGTAAGGCCACGCCGAGCCGGACCGCGACCACGCAAGCCCGCAGTTCGACACCGGCACCCACCACGTCGTCCCCGACTACAGCAGCCCCCGCACCGGTCCCGCACGGCCGGACGATCGTGCTGAACCCTGGGCACAACGGCGGCAACGCCTCGAACGCCGCTGCGATCAACCGGCAGGTGCCCGCCGGGTTCGGCGAGTACAAGGCCTGTGACACGACGGGCACCGAGACCAACTCATCCCCTGCCTACCCCGAACACGCCTTCAACTGGGACGTGTCACTGCGGGTGCGCAGCCTGCTGCAGGCCCAGGGGGTGACGGTGATCATGACCAGATCCTCCGACGGCGGCGTCGGTCCCTGCGTCGACGAGCGGGCGGCGATCGGCAACCGTGCCGGGGTCACCGCGGTCGTCTCGATCCACGCCGACGGCGCACCGACATCCGGCCACGGGTTTCACGTCTGCGAGGATTCCCGCCAGCCCGCCGGCCCAGCCATCGCGGCCCAGTCACACGCGCTCACTGTTGCGGTGCACGATGCGCTGCTGCGCGGGTCAGGTATGACCGTGTCGTCGTACCTCGGTTCGAACGGGTACTACCCGCGTTCGGACCTGGCGGGCCTGAACCTGGCGACCGTGCCGGCGACCTTTCTGGAGATCGGCAACATGCGCAACGCCGGCGATGCCGCCGAGCAGTCCTCACCCGACGGCCGCCAGCGGATAGCGCAGGCGGTCGCCAACGGAATCCTGGCCTGGCTGAGCGGGCACTGATCGGTCACTGAGCGGTCGCTTGCCGGTCGTCGTGCGGCCGCTGGGTCCGAACGCCCGCGGCGTTACAGAGAGGGTCGGATCGAGGCCAGCAGGCCGGCGCAGGCCCGTTCGACCATCGCCACCACCTCATCGAACTCGGCCGCGCCGCCGTAGTAGGGGTCGGGCACGTCCAGCTCGGACGGTCCGGCCGACGGATCGTAGGACCTGAGCAGGACCAGGGC
>JBBQFE010000161.1:0-6845 GCA_038321605.1 Mycobacteriales bacterium
ACGCCGAGGTCATCGACGAGGACAAGTAATGGCAGATCAGACCCCGACACCGCCAGGGTCGAACCCGGGAGCCGGCACTCCGCCGGCACCCGGTTTCACCTTCGCGGACAAGCGGAAGATCGGTGCCGACGGTCGGCCGAGAGCGACTCCCGAACCCGATCCGGTGACGCCGGACCCGGAAGGTGGGGCCGCGGCGAACAGCACCGTCGACGACGAACTGGCCGAACTCGCCACCGATGCCAATGCGTTGCTCGCCGCTGAACGGTTGTCCGACCTCCAGCGACTGCAGGCCGAATACGCCAACTACCGCAAGCGGGTGGACCGTGATCGGCTGGTGGCGCGTGACACGGCGATCGGCTCCGTCATCGAGTCGTTGCTGCCGGTGCTCGACGACATTCAGTTGGCGCGTCAGCACGGCGACCTCACCGCGGGTCCCTTCGCGAGCATTGCCGAGAAGCTCGAAGCAACTCTGGCCAGGTATGGGGTAGAGCGATTCGGGGAGCCAGGCACGCCCTTCGACCCGTCCATCCACGATGCGCTGATGCACGTCGAGGAAGAACTGGCCGAGGGCACCGAGGTGACCACCGTCGTCGGGGTGCTGCAACCCGGTTACAAGCTCGGCGAGAAGATTCTGCGGCCGGCCCGGGTTTCGGTGGCCGACCCGCAGTAGCGTACGACGGCGTCGCGCGGTGGCCTGGTGGCCATTGCGCGACGCCGGACAGGTATTGCCCGATCAGTCATCATTGAGCGAGTGAAGGAGGCGGAAAACCCATGGCCAACCAGGACTGGTTCGACAAGGACTTCTACAAGTCGCTGGGCGTCGCCTCCGACGCCTCCGAGACCGAGATCAAGAAGGCCTACCGAAAGCACGCCAAGGACCTGCACCCGGACAAGAATCCCGGGAATGCAAAGGCCGAGCAGCAGTTCAAGGAACTCAGCGAGGCGTACGCGGTGCTCTCGGACACCGAGCAGCGCAAGGAATACGACGCGATCCGGACGATGAGCCACGGTGGCGCCCGCTTCACGGCTGGCGGCGGCGGTGGCGGTCACACCGGTGGTTTCTCCGATGACGTGTTCTCCGGATTCTTCTCCCGCCAGTCCGGCCGGCAACCCGGCGGCGGCAACGTCAGCATGGACGATCTGCTGTCGGGCATCTTCGCCAATGGCGGCGCCGCCGGCGGGTACGGCCAGCAGAGCGCGCGCGGCAGCGACGTCGAGGCGTCCACCTCGCTGACTTTCAGGCAGGCGGTGGACGGCGACACCGTCACCCTGCGTCGCGCCGACGGATCCACGGTGACCACCCGGGTGCCCGCGGGTGTCCGCGACGGGCAGAAGATTCGCTTGCGGGGCAAGGGTAATCCCGGTCCCGCAGGCAGCGGTGACCTGATCCTCAACGTGACGGTCGAGCCGCACAAGCTGTTCGGGCGCGCCGGGGACGACCTGACGCTCACCGTCCCGGTGACGTTCCCCGAGGCGACCCTGGGTGCACAGATCGCGGTGCCCACCTTCGACGGGTCCTCTGTCACCGTGAAGCTGCCGCCCGGCACCCCGTCCGGGCGCACCCTGCGGGTCAAGGGCAAGGGCGTGCGCCGCAAGGACGGTACTGCCGGCGATCTGCTGGTGAGCGTGCTGGTCACAGTTCCGCAGAAGCTCGACGGGTCCGCTCGGGAGGCGGTGGAGGCCTATGCCACCGCGACCGCGGGCGATGACCCCCGGCAGGGTTTGATGGCGCAGGCCAAGGAGGATTGATGGCTCCCCAGCAGCTGGGACCGGAGTCCGGACCGCAGTTCAACGAGCACGCGGCGGTGTTCGTGATCTCGGTCGCTGCCGAACTGGCAGGCATGCACCCCCAGACGTTGCGGCAGTACGACCGGCTAGGCCTGGTGTCGCCCGGACGCACCGCCGGCCGCGGTCGGCGTTACTCGGCCCGCGACATCGCCCAACTCCGCGAGGTCCAGCGGCTGTCCCAGGAAGAGGGCGTGAACCTCGCGGGTATCAAGCGGATCCTGGATCTGGAGAATCAGGTCGATGCGCTGCGAGCCCGGCTGACTGCGCTCGAGGCTGCCGCCCGCGAAACGCGAACACCGTCGATGACCCCGACACGCCGGCTGTTCTCTGCCGGTTCCCGCGGCGACATCGTGTCGGTGCCGTTGGGGCGCCGGGCCTTTGCCGACCCGTCGACGGCGCTGGTGGTCTGGCGCCCGCGTCCGTAACTGCGGGCAACGCTGTCGACGGTCAGCTGAGCACCTCCTGAGCGCACCCTCTAGTCCGCTGTGAATGCCCTGCATTCGCAGCGTTCTCTCATTTCCACTGCGTTAACTGTTCGAGGACGCATTGCTGGCGTTCAGCTGACGAACAGGAAGAGTGGTTATGGGTCCGACGTCCCTGGTGGTCCTGATCGGGCTGCTGGTTGTGGCCGTTGCATTGATGGTGGCGATGGTCCGGCTGAGGTGGATCGCGGTGAAGGCCGGACTCGGCGCGCTGGTGCTGGTGGTCTCGATGACCTGCGGGCTGGTGCTGGTCAACGACTACTACGGTTACTACCGATCCTGGAGCGACCTCGGGCATGACCTGAGCAACGCCAGCCCGCACACGCTCGTGGTGACCGGTGCGCGCAGGGGACGCACGGTGGTGCAGAGCGGCCGGGTCGTGTCCTTCACCTTCGACGGAAAGCAGAGCGGGCTGTCGCGTCCGGGGCTGGTGTACCTGCCACCGCAGTACAGCGATCCGCGCTACCGCTCGGTGAAGTTCCCGGTGCTCGAACTGCTGCACGGCTATCCCGGCAAACCTTCGGACTGGATCTACGCGCTGCACCTGAACACCATCGCCGACCGGCAGATCGCGCTGCGCAGGCTCGGCCCGATGGTGATCGTCATCCCGGCGATCACCAGCGGGAACTCCCCCGAGGAATGCCTGAACACACCGCGAGCACAGGATGCGACGTTCCTCACCCATGACGTCCGCACCGACATCCTGGCGAAGTTCAGGGTGTCCGCCGACCCTGCTGAATGGGGTCTGGCGGGATTCTCGTCCGGCGGCTACTGCGCGATGAACCTGGCGCTGCAGAACCGGTCATTCTTCGGCTCAGCCGCAGCTCTGGACGGTTACTACCAGGCCGGGGACGGTCCGGCGGCCCGGTTGCTCGGAAACGACCCTGCACTGATGGCCCTGAACAGCCCGGTGACCGAGGCGTCCAGACTGGCGACCGGGACGGTGCCGGTACCGAGCCTGTGGCTCTCGGTGGGCACCGGAAACGCCGACGACCTGAGGCAGGCCAAGAACTTCGTCAACGCGATCGGCCCGGTGGAGAACGCAACTCTGGTCACGCTGCCCAGGCAGGGCCACAACTTCTACGCCTGGCAGTCGGTGTTACCAGAAACCCTGAACTGGTCCTGGCAGCAACTGTCACCGCCGGACCTGAGGGTGTACTTCCCGGTATCGGGCACCTCGTCGGAGCTGGTGGTCCCACTGCCACCGCGCCAGCATCGACTGCCCTACCCCGGAACTCCCACGCCGGCCCCACCCACCCCGACTGCACCGACCGCACCTGCTGCACCCGGCTCGACCACCTCCGGGACGACTGCACCCAGCAAGACTGCCGCCCCCACCATCCGGCCGACGGCTGCGGTTGTCAGCCCGTCCCTCTAGCTCTCTGAGCTGAGTAGTTGAGTCGAACGACCCTGGCCGAGAACGGGCGCGGCGGGCAGACTAAGTTGAGCGGAACAGACTCAACTTTTCTGCGGTTCAGACAGTAGATACCCGGCGTCGCAGCCGGGTGCACACTCTGAACACCGCGCACAAGCAAGGGGCAGCACGCCATGGATCTCACCACCAGAAGTCAGCTGGCCGTCTCGGCGGCCCGGAACCGCGCTGCAGAACGCGGCAACCCTGCCATCGAACCGGCCCATCTGGCGGCCGCCCTGCTGGCGGATGACCAGGGCCTGTCCCGACCGATCCTGGCAGCGGTCGGGGTCGACGCAGCGGCGCTGGCAGCCCAGGTCGACACCGTCATCGCGGCCCTGCCGGCGGCGGCCGGCTCCACGGTGGCCGCGCCCCAGCCGTCCCGGACCTTCCTCGCGGTACTCGCCGCGGCCGAGGTCATCGCGCGCGATGCGACCGATGAGTACCTCTCCGGTGAGCACCTGCTGCTCGCCCTGGCCGAGGTCACCTCAGAGGTCTCGTCGACCTTCAGCCGGGCCGGCGCCACACCGGCTGCGCTGAGGGACGCGTTGGCTCAGGTCCGTGGCTCCGCCCGGGTCACCTCACCCGATCCCGAGGGCACCTATCAGGCCCTGGAGAAGTACGGCGTCGACCTGACCGCAGCCGCCCGCGCCGGCAAGCTCGATCCGGTGATCGGCCGTGACTCCGAGATCCGCCGGGTGATGCAGGTGCTGAGCCGCCGGACCAAGAACAACCCGGTGCTGATCGGCGAACCTGGTGTCGGCAAGACCGCCGTGGTCGAGGGACTGGCGCAACGGATCGTTGCCGGTGACGTGCCGGAGTCGTTGCGCGGCAAGACGCTGATCTCGCTCGACCTCGGCGCGATGGTGGCCGGGGCGAAGTATCGGGGCGAGTTCGAGGAGCGGTTGAAGGCGGTGCTGACCGAGATCAAGGATTCCGACGGTCAGGTGCTGACCTTCATCGACGAGCTGCACACGGTTGTCGGCGCAGGCGCGTCCGGAGAGGGCGCCATGGATGCCGGCAACATGCTCAAGCCGATGCTCGCCCGCGGCGAGTTGCACATGATCGGCGCGACGACACTGGACGAGTTCCGCGAGCACATCGAGAAGGACCCGGCGCTGGAACGCCGGTTCCAGCAGGTGCTCGTCGGGGAGCCGTCCGTCGAGGACACCATCGGCATCCTGCGCGGCCTCGCCGGTCGCTACGAGGCCCACCACAAGGTGCAGATCTCCGATGGCGCGCTGGTCGCCGCCGCGGCGATGTCGGACCGCTACATCACCTCGCGGTTCCTGCCGGACAAGGCCATCGACCTGATCGACGAGGCGGCCTCCCGGCTGCGGATGGAGATCGACTCCCGGCCCGTCGAGATCGACGAGCTGCAGCGTGCCGTGGACCGGCTGAAGATGGAAGAGCTTGCGCTGTCGAAGGAAACCGACCCGTCCTCGATCGCCCGGCTGCACGCGCTGCGGATCGAGCTGGCTGACAAGTCCGAGGACCTCGATGCCCTCAATGCCCGTTGGGAGCGGGAGAAGAGCGGGCTGAACCGGGTGGGCGAGCTCAAGGAACAGCTGGACGGATTGCGCACCCAGGCCGATCAGGCCAAGCGCGACGGTGACCTGGAGACCGCGTCCCGGTTGGAGTACGGCGAGATCCCGGTGCTGGAGCGGGAGCTTGCGCACGCCGCCGACGAGCCGCAGCCGACCGACGTGATGGTTGCCGAGCAGGTCACCGCCGACGACATCGCCGGTGTCGTCGCGGCCTGGACCGGAATTCCCGCCGGCCGGTTGATGGAGGGCGAGACCGCCAAGTTGCTGCGGATGGAGGAAGGCCTCTCGCGGCGGGTGAAGGGTCAGAAGCGTGCCGTCCAGTCGGTCTCGGATGCCGTTCGCCGCGCGCGGGCCGGTATCAGCGATCCCAACCGCCCGACCGGTTCGTTCCTGTTCCTCGGGCCCACCGGCGTCGGCAAGACCGAGCTCGCCAAGGCGCTCGCGGAGTTCCTGTTCGACGACGAGCGCGCGATGATCCGCATCGACATGAGCGAGTACTCCGAGAAGCATTCTTCGGCGCGCCTGGTCGGAGCCCCGCCCGGCTACGTCGGCTATGACGAGGGCGGCCAGCTCACCGAGGCGGTGCGTCGCCGTCCGTACTCGGTGGTGCTGTTCGACGAGGTGGAGAAGGCCCACCCGGACGTCTTCGACGTGTTGCTGCAGGTTCTGGACGACGGCCGGCTCACCGATGGCCAGGGCCGTACGGTCGACTTTCGCAATGTCATTCTGGTGCTGACCTCGAACCTGGGATCGTCGCTGCTGATGTCGGACCTGTCCGAGGAGCTGAAGAAGGACGCCGTGATGGATGCGGTCAGGGCCCACTTCAAGCCGGAGTTCCTGAACCGGCTGGACGACATCGTGGTGTTCGACCAGCTGACGACCGAGGAGCTGGCCGGCATCGTGGATGTCCAGCTGGCAGCGCTCGGGCAGCGACTGGCAAATCGGCGGTTGGTACTGGACGTGACCGACGCCGGCCGGGAATGGCTGGCGCTCAACGGGTTCGATCCGCTCTACGGCGCCCGACCGCTGCGTCGGCTGATCCAGACCTCGATCGGAGATGCGCTGGCCAAGAAGCTGATCGCGGGTGAGATCGCCGACGGAGACACGGTGGTCATCGATGTCACCGACGACCGCAGTGCGCTCACCGTCGACGCGCACGCCTGAGCGACGTCGACAGCCCCGCCGGGCCGGCCGGTTCCACCGGCCCGCCCGGCTTACTCGGGTTGTGGCGGGGGCCTGACTCCGAGCCAACGGGTGATCGAGGCCTGGTAGCTGAGGACGAGCACGGCCAGCGCGAGTAGCCCGGTGACCAGGGGGATGAAGGCAGGGATCCGGTCCTCCCTCCACCAGAACACGCTGAAGCCGATGGTGGTCCAGGTGCCCACGGTCATGGCTATCCGGCCGGTGAGCTTGCCGGTGAGGAATGCGATCGAGCCGCCCACCAGCAGCACGCTCACACCGAGATCGAGCACCCCGAGCAGCACATAGCTGGCATCGCGGCCGCTGTAGAAGGAACGGTCACCGGCATCGAGGCCGTGGATCAGGTTCACCAGTGCGATGACCAGCAGGCCCAACACGCCGACCGCCACCCCCAGCACAATGCCCGCCACCCCTATC
>JBBQFE010000162.1:0-6798 GCA_038321605.1 Mycobacteriales bacterium
GGCGTATCGGCGATGAAGAGCGTGCGGGTCCCCGCCATGGTCAGCTGGCGAACCGTCGCCGCGGTGTCCTCGGCCCAGGTGGTGTCGGAGACCGCGTCTCCGGGCACCGAATCGCTCTGGCTCAGGAAGATGGCCTGCGGGTGCAGCGCGCGGATCCGGGCGATCGTCTGGGTCCGCCAGGTGTCACATTCGGTGTACGGACGGCGCAGTGTCGAATCGATCAGACTGAGTGCCGCCACCGGGCAGGCTGCCTTGGTCCAGCTCAGGATCCGCCAGCCTGACTGCTTGCCCGCGGCGTCGAAGGCGCCGTCCCACTGCTGGGCGTGACTGTCACCGAAGATGACCGCGGTGCGGCTGGCGGTCACATCGCCGTACGCGCAAGCGCCCTGAACGGTCTGCAGAAAGTTGAGGTGACAGCCGTCGCCCTGGCTCCGGGGGACATCGGCGGCGGCGGCGCTCAGGCTCGGAGTCAGGTTTGCCGGCACCAGGTTGTTGCTGACCGCTCGGGCCAGCGCGGCGTCCAGGGTCAGCGTGGCCGGGCCGCGAAGCTGCAACGGCCGCGCCGCCGCGCCGGAGCTGAGCAGATTGGGCGCGATGACCGCTGCCACCGACGCGACACCGACCACCACCGCGGTGAGCGCGCCGACCACGGTGAGCCAGTACCGGCCGCTGCGACCGCGACGGTTGCTACGGGCCGGGGCCTCGATGAGCAGCGTGGTGAGCGCGGCGAACCAGAGCGCGATCACCGCCAACTCGAGGTTCTCCCACCAGTTGAAGGTCCGGTGGAAGATTGCCGGCGCGAGCAGGATCACCGGCCAGTGCCAGAGGTACCAGGTGTAGGACAGGTTTCCGATCAGCTGGAACGACCGTCGGCGCAGCAGGACGTCGGCTCCGAGACCACCGGTGCGCAGGCCGCCGATGATCACCAGAGCGGTGCCCGCGACCGGCAGCACCGCTGCGGCGCCGGGGAACGGCGTCAGGTCGTCGAAGATGAACGCGCTGGCCAGGATCACCCCGAGACCGGTCCAGGTCGGCAGGCCGAGCACGGTCGGCCAGATCCGCGACAGGGTCGGTGCGAGTGCGGCCACCAGCGCCCCGGCGGCGAACTCCCAGGCTCTGGTCTGGGGCGCGAAGTAGGCCAGCGGTGCCTCGCTGGCGGTGAGGGAGATCGACAGTCGCAGCGACGTCACCAGCACCGCCACCGAGACGAGCG
Source organism: Mycobacteriales bacterium (assembly GCA_038321605.1). Taxonomy (GTDB): domain Bacteria; phylum Actinomycetota; class Actinomycetes; order Mycobacteriales; family Jatrophihabitantaceae; genus Jatrophihabitans_A. Next base: position 1,214 of record JBBQFE010000162.1, read on the forward strand.
TGACAGCCAGGCGGGCGTGCCTGCGCCGGAGCACAACCGAGAACAGCACGGTCGCCACCAGCAGCACGATCGGCCACAGCAGGTAGAACTGTTCCTCTACCGCGAGGCTCCAGAAGTGCTGCAGCGGCGATGCCGGTCCGGTGGCCTGCTGGTAGTCGACACCCTGTGCGGCGAGCCGGAAGTTGATCGAGTACAGGGCCGAGAACAGGGTGTCCAGCGCCGTCGGACGGGCCTGCAACGGCGGTCCCCAGATACGTGCGACGACCACGGTCGTCGCCATCACGATCAGAGCTGCGGGCAGCAACCGCCGGATCCTGCCGACCCAGAATCGGCCGAGCGCGATGCGCCCGGTCTGTTGCAGCTCGGTCAGCAGGTGCGCGGTGATCAGGTAGCCCGAGATGACGAAGAAGACGTCGACTCCGACGTAACCGCCGTGCAGAAGGGGGATCCCAGCGTGATAGAGGACCACCAGAGTCACCGCGATCGCCCGCAGGCCCTGGATGTCGGGCCGGAACACCGACGTTGCCGGGACAGCGTGCGCGGGTGCCGACAGCGGTGGACGGGCGGGCGCGGCGCCGACCAGAGCGGGTCGCTCAGGCTCGGCCAGTACCTCGAGTGCGCTCAGCTCGCGGGTCGCCGTCATGCGACAGCCCCGGCCAACACCTCGTCGGTCCGGGCGGGCTCGCCGAGCCGCCCCTGCATGATGACCGGTGGCGGATCGAGCCTGAGCAGGATCGGCCCGAGCATCGCCAACTGCACCAGTCCTAGTGCGATCGCCGGCCAGAGCACCCACGGGTGGCTGGTGCCCGCGAGCAGGGTGTGGGCCACTCCCGACCAGAGCGCGAGCTGGGTGATCGCGAACCAGGTACGGCCGATGGTCGCGATCCGGCGGGGTACGCCCTTCTTGCGCCGCGCCACATCGTTGGCCTTGATGGCACCGGTCGGAACCCAGGCCTGGACCTGGTTGCGGATGGCGTCGCTGACCGCGAGCACGTGACAGAACGCGTTGATGGTGCAGACCCGGTAAATGGTCGGTGCCCAGCCTCGGGCCAGGAGCGGAAAGATGAGCACGGTCGAGATCACCGACGGGATCATCGGCAGGTAGTTCCGGGGCATGATCTCGCCCGGGTAGAACCACAGCATGATCAGCGTCGGCAGGCACGAGGTGAGCAGCAGCGCCGCCGAGGCCATGTAATACAGGAAGGCCGCCCAGAAGCAGATCCGTTGCCGTAGCGAGAACGGTGCTGCTCGGAAGAATTCGCTCCGCATCAACAGCATGGACGACCGGCACCAGCGGTACTGCTGATTGGTCAGGGCATCCCAGCTGTCAGGTGCCAGGCCCTTTGCCAGCACCAGCGGGATGTAACGCGTGCGGAAGTTGGCAACCCACAGTTTCACGCCGGAGTGGACGTCCTCGCCCAGCGGGACCCGGGCGAAGCCGCCCGCAGCGGTCACCGCAGCGCGACGGTAGACGACGTTCGTGCCGGCGCAGATGGCCGCCTCGTAGGTGTCGCGGGCAGGCTGGATCCAGCGGAAGAAGAGTTCCTGCAAGGTGCCGGAGAACCGGGCGAAGTAGTTCACCCGCTCATCGACGTCGAAATACTGCGCGGTCTGCACGACGCCGGTGCGAGCATCGTCCATGTATGGAATGGTTTCCCATAGAAAATCAGGTCGGGGTGCGAAGTCCGCGTCGAATACCGCTATGAAATCTCCGTCAGTTCGTTCAAAAGCATGAATGAGATTTCCAGCCTTTTTCCATTCACCGCGATTCGGCCTGACAATATAGGACAGGCCGTAACGAGCCGCCTGTGCCGCGGTGCTTTCGGAATCGGCATCGTCGAGCACGAATATCCGGAGTTCTCCCGGCCATTCGAGCGAGCGCACGTGCCGAAAGGTGTTGCCCAGCACCTTGGCGTCCTCGCCGCACACAGGGATGAACACGTCGACCGAGGGCGCGGTGCTCAGGTCGCGACGCCAACCCTCGACGAAGACCACATGGTCCTCCAGGCTGACGCGGCGCTTGCGCATCCGCAGCCAGAGGTTGACGATCATCGGCGGCACGATGAAGGTGAGAAGGATGAAGCCCAGCGCAGTATGGACATTGTGATCCATCACACCGATGTAGGCGTAGACCAGCAGGCACTGCGAGGCGAAGAGCCACACGAACGGCCAGCGGCGCTGAACATCGAGGTAGCTGTACTTCTCGGCGTCCGACGGCGGCGACGGCAGGTGCTCGTACCGGTAATCGAAGCCGCGCTCGTGCCGCTCCCGAGTGGTGGACCGCAATTCAAAACCTTTCAGGCAATATGCGGGCAAGCATCACCGCACAGCCATGGCGGAATCCGCGATGGCTCAGACGTGAAATTTGCCGAATCTAGCTGATATCTGTTAGGGAATCTTGTTGTCCCGGTGGCCTGCCGTACCTGGCTTGTCGGCAAAATCAAGCATATCCGACCTCGGACTCACGATAGACCGTGGGCGCGCTTCAACCGGTTTCGTCACCTGAAGTTAACGCGGGTTCCCTAAACAGTTACGTTGAGCAGCCGATTGATTACTTTCTGCATCCTTTTGGACGTCCCGAACCCTGGACGGTGCAGCTAGCCTGAGCGGATGGGTGCAGATGCGGACGTTCTGGTGGTGGGCGCCGGACTTGCGGGGCTGGTGGCTGCTGCCGAACTGTCCGACGCCGGGCGCTCGGTGATAGTGCTCGACCAGGAACCGGAGCAGTCGCTGGGAGGCCAGGCGTTCTGGTCCTTCGGGGGCCTGTTCCTGGTGAACTCCCCGGAGCAGCGTCGGCTGCGCATCAAGGACTCCGCCGAACTCGCCCTGCAGGACTGGCTGGGCACCGCGGGCTTCGACCGCGAGGAGGACTACTGGCCGCGGTTGTGGGCCGAGGCCTACATCGACTTCGCGGCCGGCGAGAAGCGGCCGTGGCTGCACGCCCAGGGCATGCGCTTCTTCCCGGTCGTCGGCTGGGCCGAGCGTGGCGGTCAGCTCGCCACCGGCCAGGGCAACTCCGTGCCGCGCTTCCACGTCACCTGGGGCACCGGGCCGGGCGTCCTCGAGCCGTTCGTGCGCCGGGTCCGCCAGGCCGAGGCCGACGGTCTGATCACGTTCAAGTTCCGGCATCAGGTCGACGAGCTGATCACCAGCGGCGGCGTGGTGGACGGCGTTCGGGGTAGCGTCCTCGAACCGTCCGCCGCGGCCCGCGGCACCTCCAGCTCGCGCACCGTGTCCGCCGAATTCGAACTGCATGCGCAAGCGGTGATCGTCACCTCCGGCGGGATCGGCGGCAACCACGAGCTGGTGCGCAAGAACTGGCCGGCCCGACTCGGCAGCGCGCCCGCCCGGATGGTCTCCGGAGTACCGGCGCACGTGGACGGCCGGATGCTGGCGATCGCGCAGACGGCGGGAGCGCACCTCATCAACGCCGACCGGATGTGGCATTACACCGAAGGCCTGGAGAACTGGGATCCGATCTGGCCGAATCACGGCATCCGGATCCTGCCCGGGCCCTCCTCGGTGTGGCTCGACGCCCGCGGCCAACGCCTGCCGGTGCCGCTGTTCCCCGGCTTCGACACCCTCGGCACCCTCGCGCACATCATGCAGACCGGCTACGAATACACCTGGTTCATACTGACCCGCAAGATCATCGAGAAGGAGTTCACCCTTTCGGGATCGGAGCAAAACCCGAACCTGACCGGCAAGTCGGTGCGGGACGTGCTGGCCCGGGTGCGTGGTGGCGCGCCGGGCCCGGTGGCTGCCTTCCTCGAGCACGGAGCTGACTTCGTGCAGGCAACGGAACTCTCCGAGCTGGTCGCGAAGATGAACCGTCTCGTCGGCAGTGAGCTGCTGGACGTCGCCGACATACGGCGGCAACTAGAGGCCCGCGATCGCGAGATCGACAATCCGTTCACCAAGGACCTGCAGGTGACGGCGATCCGGGGGGCACGTCGTTATCTGGGCGACAAGGTCACCCGCGTCGCGACCCCGCACCGCATCCTGGACCCCAAGGCCGGACCGTTGATCGCGGTGCGGCTGAACATCCTCACCCGAAAGTCACTCGGTGGCCTGGAGACCGACCTGTCCGCGCGGGTGCTGCGCGAGGACGGCGACCCGGTGCCCGGCCTCTATGCGGCCGGCGAGGCTGCCGGCTTCGGAGGCGGCGGTGTGCACGGTTATCGCTCTCTGGAAGGGACCTTCCTCGGCGGGTGCATCTTCTCCGGCCGCAGCGCCGGCCGGGCCGCTGCCGCCGGCGTCAGCTGATCACTCGGGCACCGCAGGCTGCGCCGGCGCCCAGGCGAACTGCCGGATCCAGGCATGCATCGTGATACCTGCCGCCACCCCGGCGTTGATGGATCGGGTCGAGCCGTACTGCGCGATGGACAGCGTCAGACCGGCGGCGTCTCTCGCCTGTTCGGTCAGACCGGGACCCTCCTGACCGAACAGGAACAATGCCCGCCGCGGTAGTGCAGCCGTCTCCAGCGGGACCGAGCCCGGCGTGTTGTCGATCCCGACGATGGTGTACCCGGCGCCGGCTGCGTAGCGGACGAGTTCCTCGACGGTCGGCAGGTGGCGCAACCGCTGGTACCGATCGGTGACCATGGCGCCGCGCCGGTTCCACCGCTTGCGACCGACGATGATCACCTCCCGCGCCAGAAAGGCATTGGCGGTGCGCACGACCGTGCCGATGTTGGCGTCGTGCTGCCAGTTCTCGATGGCCACCGCGAAGTCGTGTCGCCGGGTGTCCAGCTCGGCGACGATCGCCTCGAGCCGCCAGTACCGGTAGGCATCGACCACGTTGCGGCGGTCCCCGTCGCGCAGCAGTTCAGGATCGAGCCGGTCATCAGCCGGCCAGGGCAACGGGTGCGGTCCGACCCCGACCGTCAGATCCGGGGTCGCGTCGTCCGGATCGCGGTCAGCTGCCGGCGGCGCCGAGCCAGGCGCCTCACGGGTCATGTGACTACCTGGCGGATCCGCCGTCGACCGGCACCGGCTCAGCCGAGGCCGAGGTCGGCAAGGCTGTACGCCGAACGGCATTCCAGTCCCGCCGCCCGGATCGCGCCCGCAGCGCCCCGATCGACGATCAGCGCCACCCCGACCACCTCGGCGTCCGCCGCACGCAGCGCCTCCACCGCAGTCAGCGGACTACCCCCGGTGGTGGACACGTCCTCGACCACGAGCACTCGGCGGCCGGCAACGCTCGGGCCTTCGACCCGCTGCTGCATGCCGTGCTTCTTCTCCGCCTTACGGACCACGAAGGCGTCGACGGCCCCGTGCGAGGCGTGCATGATCGCGGTGCCCACCGGGTCCGCTCCGAGCGTGAGACCTCCGGCCGCCGCGTAGTCCCAGTCGGCGGTCAGTTCCCGCAGCACCCGGCCCACCAGCGGCGCGGCCTTCGCGTGCAGCGTGATCCGGCGCAGATCGATGTAGTAGTCCGCCTCCAACCCCGAAGAGAGCGTGACCCTGCCGTGCACGACGGCAAGATCCTTGATCAGGGCGAGCAGTTCTTCGCGATCGGTCACCGCGCCAGACTATCGGCTGGCCATCACCCTGCGGAGCAACGGTCGCGGCGCCATCCGGGT
>JBBQFE010000163.1:0-6760 GCA_038321605.1 Mycobacteriales bacterium
CAGCGGGATCTGGGCCCGGAGCCGGTTCGCGCGCAAGGCATCGAGCAGCTCGGCGTGCAGGTAGTACGCATCTGCCGGACCGGTACCCCGCTCGACCCGGTCCCGCAGGAAGGCCAGCTCGGTGGCGGCGGTCTGAAAAGCGGTGAGTGCTGCCGCCCCGGCCCTTCCCGACCGGGCGGAAACAGCCTTGCGCCAGGCTCGCCGCGCCGAGATGCTGGCCAGCCAACCGGCCTCCGACGGCGAGATCCAGCGGTAATAGACCATCGCCGGAAGCTGACGCGCCACCACATCGCGTTCGTGCCGCCGGTGGTGGCGGGCCCAGAAGACGCCCAGCACGAACGCCGGCACCATCACCACCAGGTAGACCAGCACGTACGCGCCGAAACCGAAGTTGGTGGACCCGTTCCACAGCGCGTGCAGCGCGACCGCAGCCAGGTACCCGGCAGCTGGCGCAGCCCAGGTGATGATGCCTCGTGCCCGGCTCACCGCGATCCCCACCCCGATGCCGGTGAACGATGTGAACAACGGGTGCGCGAACGGGGCCAGCACCAACCGCAGCACAATGGTCGCCACCGCCGAATCGGTGCCCTGCCCGAAGCTCTGCGCGATGTAGGCGATGTCCTCGATGAACGCGAAGCCGACTGCGGTGAATCCCGCGTACACCAGCCCGTCCACCACGCCGTCGAACTCCCGGCGGCGTGCGCCGGTGAGCATCACCAGCAGGAAGGCGCCCTTGGCCGCCTCTTCGATGGCGGGGGCGGCAAACGTCAGCACCGCCCCCTTGCCCAGCACCTCACTGGTAGCCAGCTCCAGCGTCAGGCTGATGACCACCGCCACGGTGGCACCCCAGAGAAAGGCCAACAGCAGCAACCTGGTCGGTTCAGGCTCCCAGCGGTCCAGCCACAGGTAGCAGGCCAATACCGCCGACAGGGCCACCGCCGAGCATGGCACCGCGACCACCAGACCCACCGGGTCGCGGACGCCGGCGATGAGCGCGAACACCGCGGCGAAAATGCCGAGGACGATCAGGACGGCGATCGGGGCGCCCGTCGAACGTGCCTGCCGGTTGAGCCACGGCTGGTATCCCACGATGGGCCGATTCTCACCGGGGCCGCCGGTAGCGGGGGGCATCGCCGTAACACTCATGCGGCCCAGGATATTGGGTCATTCCCGATCAGTCTGCCGAGTTGGCTGCCGGTGGCCGCCCGGCCGCGCTCAGCCTTCGATCGCGGGCAGAGCCACCCGCCACAACAGCGGCTCGGACCAGAAGGTGCGCTTGGTCCTCGCCCGCTCCCGCCCCACCCCGTCCTGCGTCACCAGTCCGTCATCGCAGGCCAGTTGCAGCGACCGGCCGTGCAAGGTTCTGCTCGCGGCACGGCCCCAGCGCGTCCGCCCCAGCTGCACGGTGGCCGTCAACTCGCCGGGACCGTTGCGGTGCACTCGCACCGACTGGGCCAGCCCATCGCACAGGCGCTGGTCGTCCACCACCGCCCGCAGCCACCAGCCCGGTTCGGCGGCCCCGCGAGCGTGGGCAGGCTCCCACGGCGCGACGGTCGCGTGGTCGACACACAGCCCGCCGGAATCGTCCTTGATCACACCCACCAGCCTGGTCGGCTGCAACGCCGCGGCGAGTTGACCCGCGCGATCTTCCGGCAGGCCGAGGCCATGCAGGTAGTGGATCGGTTCGCTCGGTAACACGGCGGTGTCCACGTCGGCCAGCGCGCCCCGGCGCATCAGCCTCGACAGGGTGAGCTGCAGGCCGGCCAGGTCGGACTCGATCACCAGTCGCCGGTCGCCCAGGCCGTCCAGCGCCTCGTCCACCGCAGCCGGGTCGGCGGCCACCGTCACCGGCTGCACCGCGGTGGCGCCCGCGGACACCAGGTCGCGGGCGCTGGACTCCGCGCGTGCCTCCTCGGACACGGACACCGGCACGGACACCGGCACGGACACCGGCTCGCGGGCGCCGGCAACCGCGGTTGCGCTCGGTGTCCCCGCAATACACACCAGCATCATCTGCATGTTGGATACCCTTCACTCGCACCGCCAACCACACGGCGGCCGACGTCAGGAGTCTGCTACATGCCAGCGATCGTTCTGGTCGGCGCTCAATGGGGCGACGAGGGCAAGGGCAAGGCCACCGACCTGCTCGGTTCCTCGGTCGACTACGTGGTGAAGTTCAACGGCGGTAACAACGCGGGGCACACCATCGTCATCAACGGTGAGAAGTTCGCCCTGCACCTCTTGCCGTCCGGCATTCTGAGCGAGAACTGCATTCCGGTGATCGGCAATGGTGTGGTCATCGACCTCGAAGTGCTGTTCGGTGAGATCGAGGCGCTCGAGGCGCGCGGCCGGTCGGCGGCCAAGCTGCTCGTCAGCGCCGATGCGCATGTGATCGCCCCGTACAACACCACTCTGGACAAGGTCACCGAGCGGTTCGCGGGCAGTCGGCGGATCGGGACCACCGGACGGGGCATCGGGCCGACCTACGCCGACAAGATGAACCGCATCGGCATCCGGATCCAGGACCTCTTCGACGAGCAGATCCTGCGCGAGAAGGTCACCGCCGCGCTCGGACTGAAGAACCAGATCCTGGCCAAGATCTACAACCGCCGCGCCCTCGAGGTCGAGGCTGTCGTCGCCGAGCTGCACTCCTACGCCGACCGCCTGCAGCCGATGGTGGCCAACACCGCCCTGCTGCTGCACAACGCGCTGGACGCCGGCAAGACGGTGTTGCTGGAGGCCGGCCAGGCCACGATGCTCGACGTCGACCACGGCAACTACCCGTACGTCACGTCCTCCTCGGCGACCGCCGGCGGCGCATGCACCGGAAGTGGCATTCCGCCGACCCGGGTGACCTCGGTGATCGCGGTCGTGAAGGCGTACTCGACCCGGGTAGGTGAGGGACCGTTCCCCACCGAGCTCGACGACGAGTGGGGTGAGCGGCTGCGGTCGGTGGGCGGCGAATACGGCACCACCACCGGCCGACCGCGGCGCACCGGCTGGTTCGACGCCCCGATCGCACGCTATGCCGCCCGCATCAACGGCGTCACCGATTTCGTGCTGACCAAGCTGGACGTCCTCACCGGCATCGAATCCATTCCGGTCTGTGTGGCCTACGAGGTGGATGGCGTACGGGTCGAGGAGATCCCCATGACGCAGCGGGACTTCGCGGTGGCCACCCCGATCTACGAGGAATTCCCCGGCTGGACCGAAGACATCTCCAAGGCCCGCAGCCTCGACGACCTGCCCGAGACCTGTCGTTCCTACGTCACAGCGCTGGAGAAGATGTCCGGGGCGCGGATCTCGGTGATCGGCGTGGGTCCCGGTCGCGACGAGTCGATCGTGGTGCACGACCTGCTCGGACGCTGACGTGGCCGCCCCGGACGTGGCCGCCCCGGACGTGGCTGCCGCTGACGTGGCTGCCGCTGACGTGGCTGCCGCCGACGTGGCCCAGGGCGGGCGTGGCTGCCGCTGACGCCGAGGTGCTGAACCGGACACCGAGGCTCGCTCGATAGCCTGTGCGCCATGCGCGTACTGGTGGTCGGTTCAGGTGCCCGTGAGCACGCACTGTGTCTGTCGATGGCGGCTGACCCGGCGGTGACCGCGCTGATCTGCGCTCCGGGCAACGCCGGCACCGCCATGGTTGCCGAGCAGCGCGCCGTCGACCCGATGGACCCGGTGGCAGTCACGCAGCTCGCGGTCTCGCTCGGTGTGGAACTCGTGGTGATCGGGCCCGAGGCCCCGCTGGTGGCTGGCGTCGCGGACGCGGTTCGGGCGGCCGGCATCGCCTGCTTCGGGCCTTCCGGGGCCGCCGCCCAGCTGGAGGGCAGCAAGGCCTTCGCCAAAGAGGTCATGACTGCGGCCGGGGTACCGACCGCTGGTGCCTTCGTGTGCCAGTCCCCTGCTGAGGTTGCCGCTGCACTGGACGCGTTCGGCCCGCCCTACGTGGTCAAGGACGACGGCTTGGCGGCAGGCAAGGGTGTGGTCGTCACCGAGGACCGGGCAGCGGCGCTGGCACACGCCGCCGCCTGCGGCCGGGTGGTCGTCGAGGAATACCTGGACGGACCGGAGGTTTCGCTGTTCTGCGTGACCGACGGCAAGACGGTGCTGCCGCTGCTGCCTGCTCAGGACTTCAAGCGCATCTTCGACGGCGATGCCGGCCCGAACACCGGCGGCATGGGGGCGTATGCACCCTTGGAATGGTTGCCGGCCGGCACGGTCGCAGACGTCCTGGCCGCGGTGGCTCAGCCGACGGTGGACGAGATGAGCAGGCGGGGCACGCCGTTCGTCGGCCTGCTGTACGTCGGTTTGGCGATGACCCGCACCGGACCCCGGGTGATCGAGTTCAATGCGCGTTTCGGTGACCCCGAGACCCAGGTGGTGCTGGCGTTGCTCCAGACCCCGTTGGCCGGCCTGTTGTTCGCCGCAGCGACCGGCACGCTCGCCGGGCATCCGCCGCTGGTGTGGAGCGACGGCGCCGCGGTGACGGTGGTCATCGCGGCGTCGAACTACCCGGAGACTCCGCGGATGGGGGACGCGATCGGCGGCGGGGATCAGCCGGGGGTGATTCACGCGGGCACCCGCCGTGACGGCGACGGGATCCTGCGCTCCGCTGGCGGGCGGGTGCTGTCGGCCACGGCGGTTGGCCCGACCCTGGCGGAGGCCCGGACCGCCGCCTACCGACTGGTGGATGCGATCGACCTGCCCGGCAGCCAGCACCGCACCGACATCGCCTGGCTGGCTGTGAACGGCCAGATTACCCTGCCCCAGTGACCCCCTCGGCATTGTGCGGCCCGAAATCACGCGACACGCCGGGCGGGTGGTGATTTCGGGCCGCACAATGCCTGAAGAGGCTTAGGGGGTGATGGTCACCGGCAGCCCGTTGGACACCAGTTTCCAGTCCGACCGCGAGAACGTCGCCGCGTCGATGGTCTTGGCGGCGCTCACCCAGTCGATGATCAGCTGGCGGATCTCCACCTGCGCGTTGTAGACCACGGGTGCCGTCGTCACCCCCGGGAAATTACCTCCGCCGGAGGCCCGGTAGTTGTTGATCGCCACCACGAACTGCTGGCTGTCGGTCACCGCCGCGCCTCCATAGGCCAGGTTCCGGATGCGCGCCCCCGGGGCCTGGGCGATGTCGATGTCGTACGTCAGCGAGGTGGCCGCCGAATCCCCGAGGCCGCCCATGATGTCGTAGTTGTAGTCGGGCGTACCGGTCGGAGCGGTGGCCGTGACCGCGTTCGTCACGTCCTCGGGCTTGAACGGCCCGGTGCCGGTGATCTGCTTGAAGTAGCCGGCGGAGAACTCCAGGTAGGCCTTCACCTGCGCCCCGGTGAACGTGATCGCCTCCAGGGTGTTGTCGTAGATGTAGAGGCCGGCCACGTCGCGCACCGTGACGGTGCCGGCCGGGATCGCGGCGTCGGCGTTGAACGGCGCGGCGATGGACAGCACCGGCAGGCCTGCCGACGAGGTGCCGGCCAGCGCCTTGGTCACCGCGTCGGCCTGGACGTGGTTGATGAAATCGATGGCGGCGGTGTCGGAGTACCGCGAGGCGGCCGCGGACATCGCCACGGTCGAGGTGCCGATCACGCCGTTGACGTACGTACGGGTCTTCTCGTGGGCGGCCCGTACCAGCTGTGCGATCCGGGGGTCCTCGGTGGCGGTATTCGCGTTGAGCAGGGTGGCCGCGGCGGTGGCGACCTGCCACTTGCCGTGCGCGCCCCGCTCCAGGTCGAGATCCATCACCGTCAGGCGCATCCCCCACTTCAGCGGTTCGGACAGCAGCACCTGCTTGCCGGTGGACGCATTGGCCACGAACCGCTGCGGGATCTCGACGTGCGCGTGACCGACCAGGATCGCGTCGATGTCGGGCACCTGCTGGGCCAGCAGCGTCGAGGCGTTCTCGGGCCAGGGCAGCGCGTCGCCGTACGACGAGGAGGTGTCGGCGCCGGAGTGGCACGACACGATGACGATGTCGGCGCCGGCTCGCTTGAGCCGGGGGATCACCTTCGCCGCCTGTTCGACGATGCCGTTGAAGGTCAGCTTCCCGTCCAGGTTGGCCTTGTCCCAGATGGCGCAGCCCGGTGTCACCAGACCCACGATGCCCACGTTGACGTACTCCTGCCGGCCGCCGTGGCCGTGCCCGTGACCGTGCCCACGGTGATCTCCGACCGGCACCCGCTTGATGATGTACTCGGGAAACGCCGGCTTGCCGGTCCTGGCGTCCAGGGCGTTGGCGCCGAGCAGCGGGTGATGCAGTTGTGACTGGAACTTGCGCAGCAGCGGTATGCCGTAGTTGAACTCGTGGTTGCCCAGGGCGGCGGCGTCGTAGCCGATCGCGTTCATCGCCGCGGCCATCGGGTGTGTCGGACCGCCGGTGATCGGGTCGATCCGGGCGTAGTAGTACGCCAGCGGGGTGCCCTGGATGGTGTCGCCCGCGTCCAGGGTCAGGGTGGCGCACCGGCCACGCTCCTCGCGGACGGCCGTGATCAGGGTGGAGATCTTGGCCAGCCCGATCTGGTTGCCTGGCTTGTCGGTGTACTCAGCGTCCTTGAAGTAGTCCCAGTTCAGCACGTTGCCGTGCGTGTCGGTGGTGCCCAGGACGGTCAACCGGAAGGTGCCCGGTCGTCCCCGGTCACTGACGGCGTCGGCCGAGGCCGGAGCGGCGCTGAAGAGGGCGGCCCCGGCACCGCCGATGGCGGCGGTCGCGAGTAGTTGGCGTCTGCTCATGGTGATGTGGTCCACGGTAGGTCCTATCCCG
>JBBQFE010000164.1:0-6686 GCA_038321605.1 Mycobacteriales bacterium
GTCGAGTTTGTCCGGCGGCACCCGGAACACCAGCGTGGCGGTGCGTTGGCTGTCGGTGCTGGTGCGGTCATCGGCAGCCACCTCGGCGGCTGCCCTGGCGGCGCGGTCCAGCACGGCGGACGCCGCCCGGTCGATGTCGGGCACCTGCACGTCCAGCGTCGCGGTACGGACGAAGTCCTTCTGCTGCAACGGCGTGGTGATCGCCGCCGGCTTTGCCGCCGAGCCCCCAGAGTTGCTCGAGCCCGCAGACTCCCCTGCACCGGCAGGGCCCGCAGCGGGTGCTCCGGGCACGGCGGCGCCGTCGGCTGCCTTGACCGGCCCGGTCATCAACCCGCTGCTGGCCGAGGTGCTGTGCGAACCTGGCGAGCAGGCGGCCAGCGCGCCGAGCAGCACGACTGCGAGCAGTGATGAGCCCCAGCGCACCGCAGGCGGTGTCCCGGGCCGGGTGGTCGATTGCCTCATGGCGATGCTCCTCGGTGAGTTGTCACCGGGCAGATGGGCCGACGGCCCCGCCACGTTGCCGCCGAGATGAAGTCGTGACCAACCGCCGGCTGCCTGTCGGGGATCAGGTCACCGCGGCGAACCGCTAGCGTGCGGGTATGCCGAACGATCTGTTGCTGACTTCAGAGGCGATCTTCACCGGGCTCGTCGACGCGCCGCAGCCCGGTGCGATCCTGGTCCGCGACGGGGTGATCGTGGCCGTGGGCACGCAGGACGAGGTCGCGCCGCTGGCCGCGCCGAACCACGAGCGGGTCGACGCCGGCGACGGGCTCATCAGCGCCTCGTTCCAGGATGCCCACGTGCATCCAGTGCTCGCCGGGCTGCAATTGATCTCGTGCAACCTCGGCCAGGCCGATACCGCAGAGGGTTACCTGGCGATCGTCGCGGCGCACGCAGAAGCACACCCGGACGAGCCGTGGATCGTCGGTGGCGGCTGGGCGATGCCGGCTTTCCCCGGTGGCACACCGACCCGCCAGCTGCTCGACGCAATCGTGCCCGACCGACCGGTCTACCTGATCAATCGGGACGCCCACGGCGCGTGGGTGAACACCGCCGCCCTCGAGTTGGCCGGCATCGACGCAGCCACCCCGGATCCGGTGGACGGCGTGATCGAACGCGAACCCGACGGCTTTCCGGCGGGGACCCTGCAGGAGGGCGCCACCCAACTGGTGTCGGTGCATCTGCCCCCCACCGAACCGGCAACCGTCTACCGCGCCCTGCTGGTGGCGCAGGAACGCCTGCTGGCGCTGGGTATCACCGCCTGGCAGGACGCCATCATCGGCTCCTATCTCGGCCAGCCCGACAACACCGACGCCTACCTGACCGCGGTCGCGGAACAGACGCTGCGCGCCCGGGTGATCGGTGCACTGTGGTGGCAGCGGGACGCCGGGGCGGAGCAGATTCCGGACCTGGTGCGGCGACGCGAGCAACTGACCGGCGGCCGGTTCCGGGCGACGTCGGTGAAGATGATGCTGGACGGGGTTGCCGAGAACTTCACCGCCTCGATGGTGCAGCCGTACCTGGACCGCTGCGGGCACAGCAGCGGGCGTAGCGGCGTGGACTTCGTGGATCCACGGGAGCTGCCCGGTTACGTCACCCAACTGGACCGGCTCGGGTTCCAGGTGCACTTTCATGCCCTGGGCGATGGCGCCGTCCGATCGGCGCTCGACGCGTTACACAGCGCTGCAGCAAGCAACAACGCTGCAGCGGAGAACAACGCAGGAGAGAACGGCCCGGCAGAGAAGTCCCGGCGTCACCATCTGGCGCACCTGCAGGTGGTGCACCCCGATGACATCGCCAGGTTCGCCGAAGTGGACGCGACAGCCAACCTCCAGGCGCTGTGGGCGGCGCACGACCAGCAGGTGGATGAACTGGTGATCCCGTTCCTCGGCCCGGAGCGGGACGCGATGCAGTACCCGTTTCGCTCCCTGCGCGACGCGGGCACCCGGCTCGCAGCGGGCAGCGACTGGCCGGTCAGCGACCCGAACCCCATCGCAGCGATCCACGTCGCGGTGAACCGGACGCATCTCGGCGGGGACGAGCCGGCGTTTCATCCGGAGCAGAGCCTGACGTTGGCCGAGGCCTGGTTGGCGTATACAGCAGGCAGCGCCTACGTCAACGGGATCGACGATGTCACCGGCACCATCGAGGTGGGCAAGCGCGCGGACCTGATCGTGCTCGACAGCAATCCCTTTGCAGCCGAAACCGATCGGATCGGCGATGCCAGGGTGCTTCGTACCTATCTCGACGGTGAGGCGGTGTTCCAGGCGGTGCCTTAGGTCGGGCATCCTTGGTTCGGTGATGGTCATCGAACAGATCTGGCACCGGGTGGTCGGTAGCCAGCCTGCACCCAGCCACCAGATGGCGCTGGGTATCGCTGCCGCGGCGTTGCTACTGGCGCTACCCCGGCCCGGGTGGGCCGTCAGCCGTCACCTGATCACCATCGCGCATGAGGGTGCGCACGGGGTCGCGGCCCTGCTCGTCGGCCGTCGGCTGTCAGGCATCCGGCTGCATTCCGACACCTCCGGCCTGACCGTGTCACGCGGAAAGCCGCGAGGACCGGGGATGGTGCTCACCTTTCTCGTCGGCTACCCCGGTCCGGCACTGTTCGGGTTGGCAGCTGCGGCCCTGCTCGCAAGCGGTCACGCGGTGGCGGTGCTCTGGGTATCGCTGCTGCTGTTGGCCCTACTGTTGCTACAGATTCGCAATTTCTTCGGGCTCTGGTCGGTACTGGTCACCGCGCTTGCGGTCTTCGGTGTGTCCTGGTGGGCGACGCCGCAATGGCAATCGGCGTTCGCCTACCTGATTGCCGGCTTTCTGCTGGTCGCCGCCCCACGTCCGGTGCTGGAGCTGCAGGTACGGCGGCGGCAGCGGCGGGGTGGCTCGTCCGATGCTGACCAGCTGGCCCGGCTCACCGGCTTACCGGGCATCGTGTGGGTCGCGGTGTTTCTGCTGATCAACCTGGGCTGCCTCGCCCTCGGCGGATATTGGCTGTCAGGGCCGTACCGGGTTTGAACACCGAGCACCGAACACCGGATCAGCGCGGGCTCGGCGGCGAGCCGCGCGCGGTCACAGGTACCCGAAAGGGGCAACCAGTACGATCGGCCCACGCCGGTGTGCTGCTCACCTTCGATCCAGTCCTGCCACCTGATCGCAGCACACCCACCAAGCCGAGGAGTTCTCAGTGACCGATGTCGTAGCGGGTTGGTACCCCGACCCGTCCGGGACCGCCGCGCAACGCTGGTGGGACGGTGCGCAATGGACGGAGACCACCAGAGCAGCGCCCGCGGCGGAGCAGTCGGTGTATGGCCAACCGGCATACGGCCAACCGGCATACGGCCAACCGGCGTATGACCAACCGGCGTATGGCCAACCGGCGTATGGCCAACCGGCGTATGGCCAGCAGAGCTACCAACCTTCCTCGGCGGCGCCATCCCTCTTCGCGCGCAACCGATACTCAGCCATCACCGCCGGCATCGCCGTGGTCTACGCGTTCCTTGCGCTCTTCGTGCACCTGGTGTTCATCGGCATCCTGCCCATCCTGTTCGTGGTGCGTGCGTTCAGAGCAGGCGAGAAGCTCGCACCTGCGGCGGCGGTGATCGCGGTGATCGCGATCGGCTTCGACATCGCGCTGGCAGCGCACTGACCGTCGGCTTGCTTGATTCGAACATGTGTTCGATACTGGCGGGATGGGTTTCGGCAATCCGATCATTCCGTGGCACGAGCTGGAACGCCGGCTGTCCGGCCGCCCGGAAAGCACGGCAGACAGCAGCACCGACCGCAGGCGCGGCCGCGGGCAGCAGTTGCCCGGCGACGGTGGCGACTCCCCGGCATGGACCCGCAAGCGGCCGGCCTACGAACCGCCGGCCGACTTCGCGCACCCTTCGCCCGCCACCTCGGTGGGGGTCCCGTACGCCGAACTGCACAGCCACTCGTCCTTCTCCTTTCTCGACGGGACCTCTGATCCTGAACAGCTCGTCGAAGAGGCGGTCTCACTCGGGCTGCAATCGCTGGCCCTGACCGACCACGACGGTATGTACGGGGTGGCCCGCTTCGCCGAGGCCGCCGAGACATTCGGGCTGGCCACCGTCTTCGGCGCCGAGCTCAACCTCGACATCGCGATGCCGTCCACCCTGAGCGAACGCTCGATCGCGGCCAGGGTGGGAGTCCCGGATCCCCCCGGCTCGCACCTGCTGGTGCTCGCCCGCAACCCCGAGGGTTACGCCAGCCTCTGCCGGGCGATCAGCCAGGCGCAGCTACGCGGCGGCGCCAAGGGCCGTCCGGTGTACGAGCTGGACGAGCTGACCGGGCTGGCGAACGACAACTGGCTGATACTCACCGGTTGTCGAAAGGGATCGGTGCAACAGGCCCTCAGCAGCAACGGGTTCGGCACTTTCGCCCTCGATCCGGCCCGGGCCGCACTGGCGGAGCTCACCGGCGGGTTCGGCCGGCAGAACGTGGTGGTCGAGCTGACCCATGCCCTGGAACCACTGGCTGACGAACGCTACGAGGCCTTGGCGCTGCTGGCAGCGGAACAGCAACTGCCTCTGGTGGCCAGCACCGCCGCGCATTACGCGGCACCGCGACACCGGCAACTGGCTACCGCGGTCGCGGCAGTACGCGCCCGCACCAGCATGGATGCCCTGGACGGCTGGCTGCCGGCCTGGGCAGGGCAACACCTGCGCTCCGGTGCCGAGATGGCTGCCAGGTTCCACCGCTACCCCGCTGCTGTCGCACATGCTGCCCGGCTCGGCACCGAACTGTCCTTTCCGCTGGCGCTGATAGCTCCCAACCTGCCACCGTTCCCGGTCCCGGCGGGCCACGACGAGATGAGCTACCTGCGCGAACTCGCCTACCGCGGAGCCGCTGAGCGCTACGGGCCACCGGGCAGCACCGACCCCGACATCCGCCGCGCCTACCAGCAGATCGAGCATGAACTGGCGATCATCGCCCAGCTGGGATTTCCCGGGTACTTCCTGGTGGTCTGGGAGCTCACCCAGTTCTGCGCCGAGAACGGCATCATCTGCCAGGGCCGGGGCAGCGCGGCGAACTCCGCAGTCTGTTACGCCGTCGGCATCACCGCAGTCGATTCGGTCCGTTACGGCCTGCTGTTCGAGCGATTCCTCGCGCCCGAACGGGACGGGCCGCCAGACATCGACATCGACATCGAATCCGACCGGCGTGAAGAGGTCATCCAGCACGTCTATCAGATGCACGGCCGGCAGAACGCAGCCCAGGTCGCCAACGTGATCACCTACCGGCCGCGCTCGGCGGTGCGTGACATCGCCAAGGCCTTCGGCTACGCGCAAGGGCAGCAGGATGCGTGGAGCAAGCAGATCGACCACGGGTACTACTGGTCGGCGCCGCTACCACCACGGGCAACCGACGATGCCGGCGCGAACAATGCCGGCCAGGACAATGCCGGCGCGAACAATGCCGGCGCGAACAATGCCGGTCAGGACAGCACTGACCGCAGCGTTGCCCAGCTGAACAGCGCCGAGACCCAACTGCGAGATTCCGGTGACGTCGATGCGGTTCCCGAGCAGGTGTTGATGCTGGCCGAGCAGTTGCAGAACGCGCCTCGGCACCTCGGCATCCATTCCGGTGGCATGGTGATCTGCGACCGTCCGGTGATCGAGGTGTGCCCGGTGGAGTGGGGCCGCATGGCCAACCGCACCGTGCTGCAATGGGACAAGGACGACTGTGCGGCCACCGGTCTGGTGAAATTCGACCTGCTCGGTCTCGGCATGCTGTCGGCGTTGAAGTACTGCTTCGATTTCGTCGAGCAAACCACCGGGATCCGCTATGGCCTACATCAGATCCCGCCGGAAGACCCCAAGGTGTACGACATGCTGTGCGCGGCTGACACGGTCGGGGTCTTCCAGGTGGAGTCACGGGCGCAGATGGCGACGCTGCCCCGGCTCAAACCCCGCAAGTTCTACGACCTGGTCATCGAGATCGCGCTGATCCGTCCCGGACCGATCCAGGGCAACTCTGTTCACCCCTACATCCGGCGCAAGAACGGTCTGGAACAGGTGAGCTACCCGCATCCCAAGCTCATCCCGGCGCTGAAGAAGACCTACGGCATCCCGCTGTTCCAGGAACAGTTGATGCAGCTGGCCATCGACGTCGCCGGCTGCACCCCGGCAGAGGCTGACCAGGTGCGCCGGGCGATGGGCTCCAAGCGCAGCCAGGAGAAGATGGCCGCACTGCGCACCCGGCTCTATGACGGCATGCGGGCCAACGGCATCACTGGCGACACCGCCGATGACATCTACGACAAGATAAAGGCATTCGCTGCTTTCGGGTTCGCCGAGAGCCATGCCATCAGCTTCGCGTTCCTGGTCTACGCCTCGTCCTGGCTCAAGCTCTACCACCCCGCCGCGTTCTGCGCCGCGCTGCTCAACGCCCAGCCGATGGGCTTCTACTCACCGCAGTCCCTGGTCCAGGACGCCAGGCGGCACGGGGTGCAGGTGCTGGGGCCGGACATCAACGCCTCGCTGGCGGCGGCCGCCCTGGAACCGGTCCAGCCGGCCGGACCCGAGCACCGTCGCTATCTGGGGCCGGGGCCGGCGCAACCGGCGGTGCGGCTGGGGCTGTCCAGCGTCCGGACGATCAATGCCGAGCTGGCGGCGAGGATCGTGGCCGACCGGCAGGCCGACGGGCCCTACCCGAGCATGGCCGAA
>JBBQFE010000165.1:0-6681 GCA_038321605.1 Mycobacteriales bacterium
TCGCCGGCCCGCCACCAGGGCCGCGAAGTGCGCGCCGGTCGCGACCAGGGACTTTCCTGAACCGGTGGGGGTCGACAGGATCACGTTCGACCCGGAGACGATCTCGATCAGGGCCTCGGACTGGGTGGGATACAGCTCCAGCCCACGGGCCTGAGCCCAGCCGGTGAACACCTCGTAGACGGCGTCTGCGTCCGGGGGCGACTGATCACCGTCAGCCCGCGAAACCAGGTCCAGAAAGCGCTGGGCGGGATCGAGCCCAGTCGCGGTCATCGGCCAACCCTATCCGGGCTGCTACAACCGGCGGGTGGGCAAGCGCTCCTCCACCGCGCCGTCCGCCGTGCGCTGCACCCAGTAGGCGGCCTTGTCGTCCTGTTCGGACACCGCCTCGACGAAGCTGGTGCCGCGGTAGAGCACACCCACCCCGTCGTCGGTGGCGTAACCGGCGGGCAGCACACCGTCTCCGATCAGCTGTTGGAAGAGCGGTCGTCGCTGGTCCTCGGAGTCGTAGTGCACGCCGTTGGAGTAGGGCACGAACCCGAGACCGTCGGTGATCGGACGCAGGTCCGGTCCGAACGAGTCGGTGGTGCCGCCGGCGTGCCAGCAGATCGAGCCCGCCGACACCCCGGTCAGCACCACACCGGCCTGCCATGCCTCGTGCAGCGCGGCATCCACGCCGTGCAGCCGCCACATGGCCAGCAACCCGGCGACGCTGCCACCCCAGGCCCAGATCACATCCTGGTCGAGCAGGTGCTCGCGCACATTGTCGAGGTTGGGCATCGGGAAGAGCGCGAGGTGGCTGGGTTGCAGCCCACTGACCTGCGCTGCGTCGTAGAAGCTGCGGAGGACGTCGGTCGAATCCCCCATCGCGGTGGCCAGAAAGCAGACCTTGGGCGGACGGCCCTGCACCCCCGCCAGTTCGATGGCGTAGTCGGTGAGGGAGTTGAGTTCCCACCTGACCCGGCGCCCGGCGCGGACGCCGCCCGAGGTGGCGAGGATGGTCGGCTGATCAGCTGTCATGTGAGCCGATCCTAGGGCGCAGCGATCGGCGGGGCTCGCGGCGTAGCTTGATCGGTATGCCAGATCTGAGCGAATCGCCGACCAGACCGGGTCCCACCGTCTTCGTCCTCTATGGCGCCACCGGTGACCTGGCCAAGCGAATGGTGCTGCCGGCCTTCTACACCCTGGCCAAGGAGGGCCTGCTGCCCAGTGACTGGCTGCTCGTCGGCAACGGGCGTGGCGACGTGGCCCACGAGGACTTCCGCGCCCATGTGCACCAGGTGCTGAGCGAGTTCGGCCCGCACCCGGACACCGGCCCGTGGCAGGAGTTCTCCGAGCGGCTGCTGTTCGCCGGTGGTGGTTTCGCCACCGATGACCCGGGGAGCCTGCTCGACGTCCTCGAACATGCGCGCGGCGTGATCGGCCACGGCGCCCAGGTCGTGCACTACTTCGCAGTCCCGCCCGCAGCCTTCACCGAGCTCACCCGGGCCATCGGCGAGCACGAGCTGGCCGAGGGTTCCCGCGTGGTGTATGAGAAGCCCTTCGGGACCTCGCCGGACGGTTTCAAGGCACTGGACGCAGAGGTGCACAAGGTGCTGGACGAGCGGCAGGTGTACCGGATCGATCACTTCCTGGGCAAGGAGGCGACCCAGAACCTGCATGTGCTCCGCTTCGCCAACGGCCTGTTCTCCTCGATGTGGAATCACCGGCACATCGAGTCGGTGCAGATCGACGTCCCCGAGCGGCTGGGCATCACCGACCGCGCGGAGTTCTACGACAACACCGGCGCGGTCCTGGACATGCTGGTGACCCACCTGTTCCAGGTTGCCGCCGAGGTTGCGATGGAACCACCGGCGACTTTGGAGGCCAACGACCTGCAGTCCGCGCGGGAGAAGGTGATCTCGTGCTTCCGACCGCTCGACCCGGACGAGGTGGTGCTGGGACAGTTCGAGGGTTACCACGATGTCCACGGGGTGCGGGCCCGATCGAGTACCGACACCTACGTCGCGGCGAAGCTGTGGATCGACAACGACCGTTGGCGTGGTGTGCCGTTCCTGCTGCGCACCGGCAAACGGCTTGCCCGCAGTGAGCAACTGGTGAGCATCGTGCTGCGGCATCCGGAGGGGCCACTGGCGCAGGTGGGCGACGCCACCAACGTCCTCACGTTCTCGATGTCCGGTTCAGGTGCGCTGGAACTGTCGATGGTGGCGAAGAAGCCCGGGCCCGATCTGGTGCTCGCCGAGGCTCGGACGACGATCCCGCTCGCGGCCCTCCCCGGCGCCGAGCCGCTGCCGCCCTATGTCCGGCTGATTCACGACGTGCTGCTCGGCGACCGGTCACTGTTCACCCGCCCGGACGGCCTCGCGGCGGTCTGGGACGTCGCCCAGCCTCTGCTGTCGAACCGGCCGCGGGTACGCAAGTACCGCCCCGGGACCTGGGGACCGGAGGCCGCCGCGGAACTGGCAGCACCAGGTCGATGGCTGGCTGGCCAGTAACGACGCTCAGGCCTTGCCTACCGGCGGGCTCGCAGGCGGGCTTGCAGGCGGGCTTGCCGGTGCGCCCGTCAGCGCCGCCAGCAGCTGGGCGCCGTCGGGAACACCGAGCCCGGTGCAGGCGTCCCAGCCGGGCCCGGCCGTGTAGGCGCCGTTGTTGCCGGACGTGACGTCCCGAAAGCCGGGAGCGACCGCTCCTGCAGTCACGCTGCCGTACAGGGTCGGTTGCAACAGCCCGAGTTTGCGGCCGGTCGCCTGGACCAACCGGGCGACCAGCGCTGCCCACAGCGGAGAGACCGCGCTGGTACCCCCGATGACGAGGTCCTGCCCGTCGACCCGAACCTGATAGCCGGTCTGCGGATCGGCGACCGCCGCCACGTCGGGCACGCCGCGTCCGGTCTTGCCGCCCAACTTGGGGACCGCCACCGCCCGCTGCCAGGACGGCAGCGGGAACGCATCGCTGACGCCACCGCCGGTGGCGCCCCGGCCGGCACCGTTGTTCCATACCGTCTCAGCGGTCACGGTCGCGGTGGCGGGGTCGGCCTGCAGCCGGGTGCCACCGCAGGCGAGGGCGTGCGGACTGGAGGCGGGAAAGTCCACATGGGCGTTGCCGTCGGTGGCACGGTCGGTGCTGCCGTCGTCGCCGGCCGCGACGGTGACGGTCACTCCCAGCGCGGCAGCGTCGGTGAGCGCCTGGTCGAACGCGGTGCGGGCCTGGGCGGTCCACTGATCCTCGTTCTGTCCCCAACTGATGCTGATCGCCGCCGGCGTCACGGTCGCGTGCGCGGCCTGACTTACCGCGTCCACGAAGCCGGCGTCGGTGTTCGGTGCGAAGTAGACGATGATCTCCGCGGCCGGGGCGAGCGCACCCGCCACCTCGACGTCGAGTAGCACCTCACCGTCCGCGCCGTTGGGGTCCTTGCCCGCGACGTTCGTGGCACCATCGACCCCCACCGCGGTTACCTTCGGCCCGGTGATGCCCAGCCCGGTGAAGTAGGCGTCGAGCTCCGACTGGGCGAACCCGCCACCCAGTTCGATGATCGCGATCACCTGTCCGGCGCCGTCGGTGCCGGCCGGAAAGTTGTAGATCCGACCGAGGTCCAACGGGGTGTAGCTGGTCGTGCTGACGGCAGCGGCGGCGGCTGCGACCCTGAACTGTGCGCGGGACTGGGGGCGGTCGTCGAGCCCGAGTACCGCCGTGACCACCCCGTCCAGTTCGGCAGGCACGCTCAGGCCGCCGGTCCGATGCCGGTGGGTGGTGGTCCCTCCGCTGGGATCATCGCTCGTCACCTGTTCCAGAGAGGTCCCGAAGATCCGGCTCAGCAGAGCGACCGAGCCCGCCACCCGGACCCGCCTGCTGGCCGGGTCGACCTCGATGACGTCCGCCCCGAGACCGCCGAGCACCGACTGCACCAGGGCGATGTCGGCCGGCAGTGCGCCGTAGCGCTCAGCCAGCTCAGCTGCCGGCATCGGCGTCGCGAGCGCCTCGTCAGGCATCGGTGCCCGCCGTCTCAGCAGCAGCGTGACCTCGACGCGCTCCTCCGAGGGAGCCGCCGTAGCGGCCGGCCGGACCCCCGGAGCAGGGGCGCGCTCACTGCCGGGAAGCGGGGTCAGTTCGATCTCTGGGGCAGGCTGCTCGTTCATGGTTCAGGTGTACTCGCAGACCCCGACATTGTCAGGAGTTCTCAACAGGCACCGCGCTCTTTCACAGGTTGTGAGATTCCTGGAATGCGCCGAAAGCGGTAGGGTCCGGACACGGAGCCGGCCCACGGAACGGGGTGCAACAGTGCGCGGCAAGGACGATCCCGGAGCGTCGGACCGCTCGTCCGGGCCGACATCGTGGGCGTTGCCGCCGTCGCCCCGCGCGCCCGCCAACGGCAACGCGGCAGAACCCACCCGTGGCGGTCTGCGACGGCGGCTGACCCGGCACAACGACGACTTCTCCTGGGTGGACGTCGCGATCATCGTGGTGTGCCTGGCGTTCTTCGACTTCGTCGGCATCCTGATCGTGTCCGGCTGGCAGACGCTGCGGTGCGGCTCGTACTGCGGACTCCGGACCCAATTGCACCTGGTGCCCGTCGCCACGGTGGTCCTCGTGGTCGGGGTGGTGCTGCCCCCACTGCTGGCGGCCCTGGTGTTGGGCAGGAACCGCGCACTGGTCGTGGCCCTGCAGCTGCTGCTGTGCCTGGGAATCCTGGTCAACAGTGTGACGGACCAGCACCGGATCAAGTCCCGACTGGACGGCACCGCGACCTGCTGGAACCCCGCCTATTCTAACCGGGACTGTCCATGGGGACCCAAGGGTTGAGGCCGTAGGGTTGCGCCATGGCTTCGTGGCGCAGCACCGCATCGGCCCAGACCCAGGCCGATCTCGATGGCCTGCTCAATGACGTACTGCCGTTTGCCCAGCAGCAGCTGGCCAAACGAGGCGCGTTCTTTCCGTTCGGAGCGACGGTGCTGGCCGAGGGCGAGGTCCGGCTGAAGGCCGCGGACCCGGTGTCCAGGGCCCGCCCCGACCCAGGTCAGCTGCTCGAGGCGCTGTACGAAGGTGCCGGCTCAGAGCTCGACCAGTTGCGCGCGGTGGCCTTCGCCGCCGACGTCAAGGTGGGCCGTGGCGATGCGGTCCGAGTGGAACTCGAGCATCGCGAGGGCATATCGCTGATGGTCGTCGTGCCGTACACCCGCAGTCGGGAGAACGGCTCGGTTCGCTATGGACGGCTGCGCGCCGACGCCGTACCCGGGCGGTTCTGGACGACCAGCACCAGCCCCGGCAACGCGAGCGGCGAGTAGTCCTCGGATGCGGGTGGTCGTGCTCTCAGACACTCACGCCCCGCGGTTCTGGAAGGCCTGCCCGCCGGCGGTGGCTGAGCAGCTGCGCGGCGCCGACCTGATCCTGCACGCCGGTGATGTCTGCACGCCGGCCGTGCTGGACGAGCTGGCCCGCTTCGCCCCGGTGCGGGTTGTCCGGGGTAACAACGACGGACCGGACGTGGCGGACTGGGGAGCGCCGGACGTAGCCGAGTTCGAGGTGGACGGGCTGCGGGTGGCGATGATTCACGACAGTGGGCAGGCAGTTGGACGACTACAGCGGCTGCGGCTGCGTTTCCCCAGTGCACAACTGGTCGTCTTCGGTCACTCCCACATCCCGCTCGAGGAATCCGACGGCGATCTGCGCATCCTCAATCCTGGCTCGCCGACGGACCGACGCCGCCAGCCGAACGGCACGCTGTCGGTGCTGGACATCGTCGGCGGCACCATCCGCAGCACCGAGCTCATCCGCCTGCCGGCTCGCGGCTGATCGTCCGTCACACGCCGTGCTCAACCTGATGTGACAAGCTGCAGTGATGACTCGGCGCTACCGCTTGGCCATCGCTGCGGCCGCTCTGCTCAGTCTCGGAGCGTTCGGGACGTTCAGCTACGTCACGGCCCACCAGCGCCACCGCGCCTCGGCGGCAGCGGCGCTGTCGGAGGCGAGTCCGGCTGCTGCCTCGACCAGTGACGTTGCGTCGGCCGCGCTCAGCGCTCCGTCCAGCGGCTCGACCGCCGCTTCCGCTACTCCTGACACCACGGCCGCGCCGATGCTGGCGAGCCCCACCGTGGGCCCGCTGTTCGCGGCGGGCCTGAACTCCAGCCACCACTGCACCGCGAGTGTCGTGGACAGTCCGCACGGGGACCTGCTGGTGACCGCTGCACACTGCATCTCCGGCGCCGGCACGAACCTGGTGTTCGCACCTGGCTACCGCAATGGGCACGCCCCCTACGGCACCTGGGCCGTGAAGGCGGTGTACGCCAGTCCGCAGTGGCTGTCGGACCAGAGCGAGTCCGACGACTTCGCCTTCGTGCTGGTCACCGGCGCTGGCGGCCGCTCCGTGCAGGCAGCGGTCGGCGGCAACGTGCTCAGTACCGTCGCCACGACGCGCGGTCAGAGCCTGGTGGTGTCGGGGTATACCGCCGGTCTGAACGACGCACCGATCATCTGCGCGACCACCGAATACCGGACGAGTGGCTTTCCATCCTTCGACTGTCCTGGTTTCGCCGGCGGTACCAGTGGCTCGCCCTGGATCACCGACTACGACGCGACCACCGGCACCGGTGACCTGGTCGGGGTGATCGGTGGACTGCATCAGGGCGGTTGCGATCAGGCGACGTCCTACAGCGCGCCGTTCGGGCCGACTACCGAGCAGACGTATCA
>JBBQFE010000166.1:0-6656 GCA_038321605.1 Mycobacteriales bacterium
GGACACGACAACCCGGACCGCCCGAAGACTTCCATGGCTCCCAGTGCGAGCAGGTCGTTGGCGGCCACGACGGCGGTGAACGGACGCCCGGTGCGCAGCATCCGCTCCGCGACCTCGGCGCCTGCGGCCTCGGAGTAGCTCGAACACTCGATCACCGCGGACCGGATCGGCAGCCCGTGTTCCCGCATCGCTGCTCGAAATGCGGTGGCCCGTTCGCGGCCGGTCGAGGTATCAGCGGGCCCGGCGAGGTGCACGATCGCACTGTGTCCGTTACGCACCAGGTGTTCGACACAGAGGCGGACCCCGCGCTGGTCGTCAGCACCCACGAAAGGAAGCGGCGCCGTGGCGCTCCGGCGGTTGACGAGCACCGTGGGGACCCTGGCCTCGGCGAGCTCATCGAGCAGGGGGTCATCCCAGCGGGCGGTGGCGATGATGAAGCCATCGACGCCGTGCGCGCGCATGGAGGCGACCTGTCCCCGTTCCAGGTCGATGTCGTTGTTGGTGTCGGTGAGAACCAGGGTGAAGCCGGCCCCGCTGAGAACCTGTTCGGCGCCGCGCACGATCGGCGGGAAGAGGCTGTTGGTGATATCGGGAATGACCAGCGCCGCCACGAAGGACTTGGACGTGCGCAGCCCGCGGGCAAGGGTGTTCGGAACGTAGCCCAACTGCTCGGCGGCGCGTACGACCCGCTGCACCGTCCGCTGGTTGACTCCCTGGCGGGCGGTGGGGTTCAACGCTCGGCTGGCAGTCGCCGGATGCACGCCAGCAGCACGGGCGACCTCGACCAATCGGACCCTGCTCATGGGCACACAGTAGTTGTACGCGGCCCGATTCGGCGCAGTTTTGCAATCCTTTGCACTCGAACTGCCGAAGGGCGCCGTTCTGAGCCCACCCTCAGGTAGCACTCTTGACACGAGGTTGCAACGAGCGCATGCTCGACCGCAATCGATTGTGGTGCCGTCGTGTTCTTTGCTGCAGGTGCCGCACGGTGTACCAGTGATCAGCTCAGTCCCGCATCCACCTCAGAAACAAAGGGGTACCTGTCGTGCATTACCGCAATCGTTTGCGTAAAAATCTCACACTGGCCACGGCCGCTGTCGCAGCCGCCGTTCTCGTCGCCGGTTGCGCGTCCAAGGCCGGCAGCAGCGGGGGCGGTGGACCGACCGGGTCCGGCTCGGCTGCCGCGTCCAAGGCTCCGCTGGTGATCGGTGCCTCGGTCTCGCTGACCGGTGACTTCTCCGATTCCGGCAAAGGCGTGCAGCGCGGTTATCAGCTCTGGGCCGACACGGTGAACGCCAAGGGCGGCATCCTCGGCCGCAAGGTCACCGTGAAGATCGTCGATGACGCCTCCAGCCCGACGCAGGTCGTCACGAACTACCAGAACCTGATCAACAAGGATCATGTGGACCTGACCTTCGGTCCGTTCTCCACCCTGCTGACGATCCCGGCCTCGCAGGTCGCCAAGCGCTACGGCTATGCCTTCCTCGCACCGGCCGGCGGCGGCCCGGATGTGTTCAAGCAGAACCTGGACAACTTCTTCTTCGTGCAGCCGGCCCCGACCACCCAGTCCGGCGACGTGTTCGCCAACTACATCCTCTCGCTC
This sequence comes from Mycobacteriales bacterium, assembly GCA_038321605.1. GTDB lineage: Bacteria > Actinomycetota > Actinomycetes > Mycobacteriales > Jatrophihabitantaceae > Jatrophihabitans_A. The sequence goes on from JBBQFE010000166.1 coordinate 1,604, forward strand.
AGCGCGGCAGACCGGCCCAAGACCGCTGCCTACGCCGAACTGGACGATCCCTTCTCGGCACCCATCGCCGAGAACATCCGGAGCAAGTTCGAGGCCGCGGGCATCCAGACGGTCTACAAGCAGGTCTACCCGTCCGAGACCCAGGACCTTTCCCCGGTGATGGCGGCGATCGCTGCGAAGAAGCCTGATGTGATCATCGGCGGCACGCAGAGCGAGGACGCCTATGTGCAGGTGAAGAGCCTCGTGCAGCTGAAGTACAGCCCCAAGTTCATGTTCCAGTCCAACGGGGCGAACTCCCCACTGGAGTACCCCAACAAGGTCGGCGCAGCGAACACCGCGGGCATCATGTCGTCGGCCGACTGGTACCCGGGCTCCAAGGCCAGCGGCAGCGATGCGTTCACGGCCGCCTACATCGCCAAGTTCGGTGGTTCGGCCCAGACCGTGGACGACAACAGCGCGGAGGCCTACGCAGCTGGGCAACTGGTCGAAGCGGTGGCCGCGAAGACCGGCAAGATCGACAACGCCACGATCATCAGCTCACTGCACTCCGGCAGTTGGCCCACCGTTCTCGGTGACCTGGCGTGGGGTGCCAACGGTGCCCCGACCGGCCAGTACAGCCTGGTGCAGTGGCAGGGCGGCAAGCTGATCCCGGTCTTCCCGACCGACGTTGCGCAGGCGACTCCGATGTTCCCCAAGCCCAACTGGGGTGGCTGAGCCGATGCACGCACTGATCCAAGGCATCATCCTCGGAGTTCTCACCGCCGGTGTGTACGCGCTGATGGCATCGGGCCAGACCCTGATCTTCGGCATCATGAAGGTCGTCAACCTGGCACAGGGCGCGATGGTCATCCTCGGGGCGTACCTGTCGTATCAGTTGTTCACCTCCTTCGGCATCGATCCGCTGTTGTCCATCCCGATCACCACGATCGCGATGTTCATCCTCGGTGTGCTGGTCGAGGTGCTGTTCCTCAGGCCGCTGCGGCGTGAGGACCGCTCCGAACTGAGCCTGCTCGTGACGTTCGCGGTGGCCCTGCTGCTCGAAGGCTTCATGAGCGTGACCTGGAAGACGACGATCCGGAGCACCAACACCAGTTACGCCAACAGCAGCTGGACGGTTTTCGGTTACCAGATCACCCTGGTGCGGTTATGGGCGTTCCTGCTGTCGATCGCCGCCCTCGGGGTGCTGTACCTGCTGCTGAACCGCACCCGGTTCGGCCGGGCGATCCGGGCGACCGTGCAGAATCCCGAATCTGCACGGTTGCTCGGGGTCGAGGCTAGTCGGGTGTCCGCGTTGGGGTTCGGTCTCGGTGCCGCCACTGCGGCCGCGGCAGGCTCGGTGTACGGCCTGCTCTACCCGTTCAACTCGGGCAGTCACTACGACCTCATCTCGAGGCTGCTGTCGATCGTGCTGCTCGGCGGACTGGGCAGCATCGGCGGCGCCGTGGTGGGTGCGCTGGTCGTCTCCACCTCATCGGCCATCGTGGCCTCGACCATCTCGCCGAGCTGGTCTGAGATGACGTTCTTCGTGATCCTGCTGCTGGTACTGCTGATCAGGCCGCAGGGACTGTTCGGATCGACCTCGCGAGGAGCGATATGACAGCGACCCGTTACCTGGGTCCGGCACGTGGTATCGCGTTCTTCGCGATCCTGGCAAGCCTGCCCTCGTTCAACCTCGCCCACTGGGTGCTGAACATCGCGGTGTTCACACTCATGTACGCGGTGATGTCGAGTTCGTGGAACCTGGTCGGCGGGTTCGCCGGCTACCCGTCCCTCGGCCACGCAGCGTTCTTCGGGATCGGGGCGTACGGCACCGCGCTGTGGTTCCAGCATCATGGGATCACCTCGGGTTACGAACCATTCCTGCTGTTGCCGCTGATCGGCGTGGGCGCGGCTGTGCTGGGCCTGCCGGTCGCCTTCATCGCGATGCGCACCCGATCAGACGTGTTCGCCATCGTCACCATCACGCTGTTGTTCGTGACGCAGACCCTGGCGTTCAACCTGCGCTCGCTCACCCATGGCGCTCAGGGCCTGTCGATCGCGGTGGCACCCTTCTCGGCGCGAACCTACGAACGCCCCTTCTACTACGTGTTGCTGATCCTGCTCGCGGTTGCGATGCTGGTCAGCTTCGGTGCCATGCGCAGCAAGTTCGGCCTTGCACTGGCGGCGATCCGGGCCGACGAGGACAAGGCGCGCGGCATCGGCGTTCGGACGTTCGGTGTCAAGTTGCTCTCGTTCTCGATCAGCGTGGGCATCACGGCGATGGTGGGCGGCGTTTGGGCCTACTACGAGGGGTTCATCTATCCGCAGTTCGCCGTCGACCCGCTGGTCACCATCGCCATCGTGCTGATGACGTTCCTCGGTGGCCGGGCGACGCTGTGGGGACCGGTGCTCGGGGCCTTCATCCTGGAGACCGCTCAGCAGACCTTGGCGTACTCACTCGGTGGCAGCCAGTTCTACCTGATCGCGTACGCCATGGTCTTCCTACTGGTGATGTTGCTGATGCCGCGCGGAATCGTGCCGTCCATCCAGGACGGCCTGCGGAGACGGCGGCGAAGGGCTGCCGTCGACGCACCGGGCGCGGGACCGCAGGGCAGCCCCGCCGACCCGAAGTCACGTAATGCGCGCAGCGCCATGTCGACAGTGAAGGGACACGCCTGATGGCCGCGCTACTCGAGGTCGAGGGCCTGGTGAAGAGTTTCGGTGCGGTGCGGGCGGTGGATTCGGCTTCGTTGACGGTTCAGCCGAACTCCATCACGGCACTGATCGGACCGAACGGATCCGGCAAGACCACGTTGTTCAACATGATCACCGGCTATCTGGCGCCCGACCAGGGAAGAGTGCGCTTTCAGGGTCGTGACATCACCGGCACCGACTCGGGTCGGCTCTACCGGCGCGGCCTGTCGCGGACGTTCCAGCAGGCGCGGGTCTTTCCGCAGCTGACGGTGCAAGAGAACCTGACCGCCGCCGCCGGCTATTCGTGGGGCCAACTCTTCGGTCGCCGGATGAGCAGGGCCGATCGGGTACGGGTGGGCCAACTGCTCGAAGAGTTCCGGATGGCACACGTCGCCGACCTCTTCGCCTCGGAGCTGTCCTACGGGCAGCGCAAGTTGCTGGAGTTCGCGGCGGTACTCATGAGTTCACCCAGCCTGATCCTGCTGGACGAACCCACCGCCGGCGTGAACCCGGTGATGATCGAGACGATGGAACACCACATCCGCGACCGGCATGCGGCGGGCATCACCTTTCTCATCGTCGAGCACGACATGAACTTCGTGATGCGGCTGTGCGATCCGGTCATCGTGCTCGATCAGGGCCGCGAGATCTTTTCCGGACCACCGCTCGAGGTCCAGTCCAATCCGCTCGTACTCGACGCCTACCTGGGGAGCTGATCGTGGACACCCTGCTCACACTGCATGACGTCATCGCCGGCTACGGGGCCGGTGACATCCTCAAGGGCGTCGACCTCGAGGTCTCTGCCGGCACCGTCACCTGTCTCATCGGCCCGAACGGAGCCGGCAAGTCCACCGTGCTCAAGTGCATCAGCGGATTGCTCCGACCCCGAACGGGCTCGGTCCGGTTCCAGGGCGACGAGATCAACAAGCTTTCGCCGAGGGCACGGTTGCTGAAGGGCATCGTGCACGTCCCGCAGGACCGGAGCCTGTTTCCCGCCATGACGGTCACCGACAACCTGCTCATGGGCGGTTACGTGGTTAAGGACCAGAAGGCGGTCCGGCGCCGCATCGCCGAGGCGGCGGAGGTCTTTCCGATCTGCCGGACGCGCGCCGACGAACACGCCGGATCCCTTTCCGGCGGCGAACAGAAGCAGGTCGAACTGGCGCGCACCCTGGTGCTGGATCCAGCGCTGATCCTGCTGGACGAACCGTCCATCGGGCTCGACCCGAAGTCCCGCCAGCAGGTCTTCGCCAGCATCCGGCGACTGGCCGAGACCGGCCGCACCGTGTTGCTCGTCGAGCAGAACGCCCGATCAGGACTGGCCGCGTCGGATTTCGGCGCGGTACTGGAAAGCGGCGTAGTCAGGCTGGTCGACACCGGAGCGAACCTCCTGACCGATCCGGAGGTCGCGCGGCTGTATCTCGGCGCTTCCGGCCACTCCGGGACGTCCGGCAATTCCGGGACGTCCGGCAATTCTGGGGCAGCGGGCATTCCGGCTGCCACCACGACATCCTCTGAAGGAGCACGATGATCACTCAGCAGAGCCGCATCGGATGGATCGGCGCGGGCAGGATGGGGCACGCCATGGCCTCCCGGTTGCTGCACGCAGGTCGCGACGTCACGGTCTGGAACCGTACCCGCGCCAAGGCCGAAGACCTCGAGACGATCGGTGGCAGGGTTGCCGACACGATTGCCGAGCTGGCAGATCGTGATGTCGTGTTCACGATGGTCTCCGCCGACGCCGACCTGCTGCAGGTGCTGCTCGGTGAGGGAGGCCTGTTGCGGCAGGAGAAAGTCCCCTCGATCGTGGTGGATTCCAGCACTGTCTCGGCCGAGACCTCGAACATCGTGCGCGAGGCGGTGCACGCCCGTGGTTCGGTCTTCATGGTCTGCCCGGTGAGCGGGAACGCCAAGGTCGTGAAGGCGGGAATGCTCTCGATCGCCGCGTCCGGTCCCGAGGAGGCCTTCACCCAGCTGGAGCCACTGCTGGGAGATCTCGCCGCGTCGGTCACCTATGTCGGCGAGGGCGATCTGGCCCGGCTGGTCAAGATCGCGCACAACGTGTTCCTGGGCGTCGTAACGCAGTCGCTGGCTGAGATCACCGTGCTGGCGGAACAGGGCGGCGTCAGCCGGGCCGCGTTCCTCGGGTTTCTGAACCGGTCGGTGATGGGCTCCACGTTCACCCGCTACAAGGCACCGGCGATGGTCAACCTGGATCTGACCCCGACCTTCACCACCACCCTGTTGCGCAAGGATCTCGACCTCGGCCTGGCTGCTGCGCGAAGCCTGAACGTGTCGATGCCGCTGACCGCGGCCACCCATTCGCTGGTGCAGTCCGCCATCGGACGGGGTCACGGCGACGTCGACTTCGCCTCGTTGC
>JBBQFE010000167.1:0-6623 GCA_038321605.1 Mycobacteriales bacterium
GTGGGGTCCTTGCTTGAGCGGGTTTCTTGGTCGAAACCGACTCTGGGCCATGGGACCCCACGTGCACCCTGCGACACGCCAGTCACACTGGCACCACAGGTTCCTCAGCCGACCAGGCGCGCGCCTGATGAGAAAACCTCAGTGCCAGTAGGGCCCATGCAGGACAGGCGGGTCGGCCTTGCAGCGGCAGTTCGTCTTGCCGCAGCGCATGAAGCGTCGGGCAAGCGTTCCCGGTAGGCCTGGATCCACCGCGTCGGTTTCTCAGGCGCGTTGAACGGGCTTGATGATCTTGCTTAGGGTTTGGGCGTGCGGGAGTCGCCGGTCTGTCCGGCTCTTCCACTGACGTCCGTTGGGGCCTTGCGGCGGTGGTTGGGTTCAGGCTGGGGTGGGTGGTCCGAGGGTGGCGTCGAACAGTTGGGTCCAGGCCGGTTCCCAGGGCCAGTGCTTGGGCAGGTGGAGCTGGAGTTTGCGGGCTGAGTGGGCTAGCCGGGCGGGCACGTTGATCAGTTGCGCGCGGATCGTGCCGGTCGTCGCGCGGGCGTGGAACGCCGAGGCGAGGCAACCGGCGGCGCGGGTGAGGTTGAACGCCATCGCGGCCATGACCAGCCAGGCAGCATTTGCTTGGAAAGATCCTGAGGGTAGGTGAGCCAAGGGGCCCTGCTTTAGGTCGGCGTTGACCTGTTCGATGATGGCGTGCCCGCGGTGGGTCTTCTCGGCCTGGATCAGCATCAGGGGGCTGTCGCTGAACACCGCGTGGTAGCGGTAGAGCGAGAACAGTTCCTGCTGCTCACCGGCGGCGTCCTCACCCGCACCCTCGCCCTTGCCGGTCTTGGGCTTGGGGTTGCCGGGGTTGAGGCGTTTCACGCGGCGCACGATCAGCCGCGCTTGGATGTGGTCGGCCTTGCGGCGGCTACTGAACGCCGTGTAGTTGATCTCAGCGATTTCAGCGTCGCTGATCAGGCGTTGTTGTTCGTCGTCCCAGACCGCGTTCGGATACGTGATGGGCGTCCACTGGTCCTGGTCGATGCCGCTGATCGCTGTGGTGATAGCCGGACTCATCCGGGCGGTGATGGAGAACCGGACTCCTGCGCGGCGGGCAGTGGCGATCACGTCGTGGTTGTAGAAGGCACTGTCAGCCCGCAGCACGATCAGTCCTTTGCCGTCGGGGCCACCGGCCCCGGCGGCCTTCGCCGTGACCAGCGCATCAGCGATCAGCCGGGACGCGCCGCGGGCAGAGTTCGTGGACCCTTTCCGGAGCCGGGTCGCGCAGATCACCGGCGCCGACAGCGGCGTTGAGACAGTGGCGATCAGCGCGTTCAGGCCCTTCACCCCGGAGTAGCCGTAACCGGCGCCTTGCTTGGCGTATCCGTAGGTCGCCTTCACGGTGTCATCCACATCGACGTAGGCGACCTGATCGGCACCGGGAAGCAACGGGGTCCGGCGGGCGAGCTCGGCCAGCATCGCGGCGGCGACACTGTCCAACTGCCTAACGTGACCGAAGGTGAAGGTCCGAAGGAACGTCCCGAGCGTGGAAGGGGCCCGGACACCACCGAACAACCGGCCGGTCCCGCCGTGCCGCAGCAGGTCCATGTCATCGATGCTGTCCGCGCCCGCGATCATCCCACCGACCAGCCCAGGGATCTTCAGGTGCGCGTTTACCCCGCCCTTGGCCGGCAGCGTCAGCTTGTCGGCGACGAGCTGAGACAAGCCGCAACGCTGCGCCAAAGCCAGGACCGGCGCAAGCCCAGCGCACGACACCAGATTCGGATCGTCGAACACCGCGCAGACCTGGCCGGGGCTGTGAGAAACTCGCCTCGGATGCTCCTTCTGAGTAGGTCGAACGTGACTGTCGCAAGCCACATTCTCCATACACAGCAGGGCATCCGCGGTCTACGACATGCCAGACCGCACTAATTCGATGGTGGATCCAGGCTCAGCGCCGGCTTGGGTAGGCGGCGTTCGACCTTAGGCAGGTCGATCTCCGAGGCGGCGTTGTGCAGCAGGTGATGCGCGCGGGCGGCCCACTTGAAGAACGCCCGCACGGCCAGTAGCCGCTGGGACTGGGATCGGAAGCTCAGCGGGTGCCCGTCGGTCTTGCGGTAGTGGAACAGCCAGCGTTGGTAGCCCTCCAGCATCGGCCGGGTGACCTCGACCGGCCGGGTGACGCCGCGTTCGGCCAGCCAGTCCACCAGGTAGGACAGCATCGCGCGGCGGTTCTCGATCGTGCGCGGTGAGTAGCCGTGGCTGCCCATCCACTCGCTGAACTCATTCACCAGCCGCGGGAAGCCGGCCAGGTCCGCCGGATCACCGCTGATCCGGTGCGGGGTGCGCCGGCCCCGGACCGGGCTCACCGCGCGCCTGCTGCGACGGCGACAGGTGCGGCTATGACGACCTCGTCGGCGGGGTCGCCGGAGTCCGGGTCAGTGCGCTGCGGTCCGTCACGGTCCGCTGCGGGCTGGTTTTCCTTGTGGGCCAGGGGTTTCACCTCGCGCAGGCCACCCCGACCAGGGGCCGACTGGGGGCCGACCGGCCCCCGACCAGGCCCCGACCGCGTGCCCTCTGACCCCGACCGGTCCGCAGTCGTAGCTGCATCGGCAGGCTCGTCGAGGGTGGCGGGGTCGAGTTGCGCGGGGTCGAGCAGGCCGGGCAGCACCCGCCCGCCGGTGTCGGTGGGGTGCCAGGCCAGCTCGTAGGCGAACCCGCCCGTCTCCAGGCGGTGCGGAACGACCAGCTCGAGGTCAACCAGCCGGGCGAGGTGGACCTTGAGCTGGGTGTCACCGAACCCCAGGGCCTCCCTCAGCTGCCGGCGGGTGAACCGGACCAGGTCGGCGTCCAGCCCCTCGCTCTGGCAGCGGGCCGTCACATGCTGGTGGAGGGCGTCGAGCAGTCGGCGGGTGCCCGGTGGCAGCTCGTCCAGGCTGCGGCCCAGGACCTCGTGCGCGAGGGAGTTGGCCAGGGTGATGTCGGCCGGGGTGGACTCGATGTAACGGACCACGCGGCCGCCGGGGCCGGCTGCGGTCGCGGTCTTGACCTGGCGCTGATGCTGATGCAACAGCGTCACCGCGCTGATGAGCGTCAGGTACTTCACGTGATCACGGCGGGTGCGGGTGGCGGTGTCGGCGAAGGTCAGCCGGTCGGCGAACGGGTTCACCACCGACAGCGGCTCCAGCAGGCGTTGGGCGTTGCGGTGCAGCGTGGTGACGCTGTCCCGTTCGACCCCGGCCAACAGCCCAGACAGGGTCTGGGCGGCGCGCTGCCGGGTGTGGATGGCACGGGTCTGCTCGCGGTCCTCATCGACGGTCAGCACCAGGCAGCGGTTGAGCAGTTCCTCATCGATCTCGATCGAGGTGGTCGTCAGGATGATCGCGGTCGGTCCGGTGACCCGGTAGGTGTGCGTCACCAACCTGCCTGAGGCGGTGTCCTTGCCCGTGGAGGCGATGCTGATCTCGCCGTCGGACTGCAGCAGCTTCAACGCGTAGGCCGCGCGGGTGGCGCCCTCCTCCTCCGCGATCGCCAGCACCTTGTGGGCCAGGTCGGACTCCCCGACGTAGAACAGCGACTGCCCCGTCATCGCCGAGTACCGAACCTGCTCCTCGACCGGCACGAACGACAGCACCGCATCCATCAGCGCGCTCTTCCCAGCGGCGCTGGTGGACTGCACGATGATCGCCAGCGGACGGGACAGCTTGCGGGAGGTCGCGGCGAGATAGCCGACCAGGCAGTTCGTCGCCTCACCCACGATCCCGGCCGCGGCGAAGTCCGCCACGATCCGCGCGACCAGCTCCGGGTCGCGTAGCAGGGCGAGGGCCTCGGTGCGCTCGGCGTCCGTCATCCGGGGTGGCTCGTCGACGGGGGTTTGGGCGTCGGTGACGACCTGGTCGGCGAGCTGCTCACAGGCCAGCAGCACCCTGCCCAGGTCGCGCTTCACGACGTCCTCGGTGACCCCCAGTTCCGCGGCGGCCGCGACCAGGAAGCTGGCGCGGGCGCGGGCGGAGTAGAGGTCCAGGGTGTCGACGTGGAACCGGATCCCGCCCCGGCCGTCCGGGACCGACGCCATCAGGTTCACGCGCAGCAGATCGAAGCTGCTCGCCTTGCCCAGGCCGCGGACCCGCCAACGGCGTTCGGCGAAGCTCAGCAGCACCTCCCGCTCGCTGACCAGCGGCGCATCCTCGGCCTGTGTCGGCGGCGCGGGTGAGACGACCGAGGGTGCGACCGGCTCCGCCGGGCCCACCAGCTCAGCCGGCTCGGCTGTCGGTGCGGCGGGCACGTCGACGTCGACAACAACAGCAGCGGCTGAGGGAAGAGCCTCGGTCGGTGCTGCCTGGCGGCGGGTGCTGGGTGCGGTGCCCTTGCCCATCCAGCTGGCGGTCCGCAGCGCCTTGCCGAGGACGTCGGTCGGGTTCTTCGCCCCGACCGCGACGTCGTTCACGTCCTGCCCCGCGGGCAGCTGGATGCGGAAGCACTCGATCCCGTCCGCGAGCAACGAGGCGGCGAGCTTGGCCGCGGCGGCGTTGCCGGCCGGATCGTTGTCGTAACCGATCAACACCCGCCGGACCTGATGCTCGGTCAGGGCCTCGCGGTGATCGGCGGTGAACCCCTCCGTGCCATAGGACGCCGTGACATGCCGGAACCCCGCCGACCACAACGTCAACGCGTCGATCAGCGACTCCGTCAGCACGATCTCCTCGCTCGCCGCGAGGGCCTGCAGGTTGAACACGCCACGGTGCGGACCAGGCAGGTAGAGATGCAGCGGAGTGCCAGGCCGCAGGTCGTCCCGGATCTTGCGGCCGTAAAGCTCACTGACCGCGCCGCGGGAGTCCAACACCGGGACCACCAACGACCCCGTCAGGTGCTCATGGCCCGAGCTGCGGAAGACCCCCAACGTCGTGAGGCGGCCGCGCAGGTCCGCGCCCGCCGTTCGAGTGCGCTCGGGCAACCGCCGTCCCAGCGTGCGGTTCGCGTAGCCGAGCTTGTAAGTGCTCAACGCCACCGGGTGCGCGATCTTGCGGCGGCGCAGGAACTCCAACGCCTCCGGCGACTCCGTCAACACCCGCGCATAGAAGGCAACGACCTGGGCGAGCAGCTCACCGTCCTCGGCGGACTGCTGGACCGGCGCCGACAGCGTCCGCACCGTCGACCGCTTCGGCGCCCCCGCCCCCGAGCTGGCCGGGGCGGTGGTGGGCATGCCGTCGCGGAGCAACTCCACTGCATGCCGGAACGAGACGCCCTGCGCGCGCATCACCCAGTCCACGACCCCGCCGCCGGCCTGACACTCACCCATGCAGTGCCACAGGTTCTTCGCCGGCGTGACCACCAAGCTCGGTGAGGCGTCATCGTGGAACGGGCACGAACCAACCAGGTCCTTGCCGACCTTGCGCAGCATGACGCCGTGCGCCTGCACCAGGCTGACCAGCGACACCTCGGCCTTCAGCCGCTCGATCTCCGCCTCGGGGACCCTCGCCACGCCCGCCTCCTCGCCGAAACCTGTCAAGAGCGACTTTATGCGAGGTTAGACCTACTGTGTTTGCGATGCTGTGTCAAAACGCTGAGGAGGCTCTCCCTATGGTCGGACCCACCGCCACTATCGAACTGTTCGGGGACATGGACTTCGCTCACCGCCTCAGCGCGCTCCGCAAGGAGAAGGGCCTGACCCAGCAGCTACTCGCTGAGCGCGTCGGGATCCACGTCTCCCAGGTCCGTCGCTATGAAGCCGGCGACTCCCAGCCCAACCTCGAAGCGCTGCGCAACCTCGCACTCGCGCTCTCAGTGAGCACCGACGCGCTTGTGTTCGATACCAACGAACGCGGACCCGACGACGACCTGCGCCTGCAGTTCGAAGCCACCAGCCGCCTCGACGACGAGGGCAAGACCCTCGTCAAGGCCCTCCTGGAAGCCGTGCTCCTGCGCCAAGAAGCACGCCGCTGGACCAACGTCGCCAGCTGAACGCACGCGACACGCCAACCTCGTCAACTTCCCGAACTTTGCCGCCTGTGACATGCGGACTTGCACTGAAGGCAAACAGCGAAGCGACACCACCGGCCCTTCGCGACCCGCCGGTCGCCCCTCCGTTCGGGACCGGGCCGGCCAGCGCAGCGGCCGGTTCGGTAACCGAAGGGAATACCTTGCTCCGCGACGTTCTCGGCCACGCGCAAGACTCCAGCGGCCCCTCACAAAGCGGCCGCCGACCTCAAGTGCCAGAAGAGTCAACGCCTCCGTGATCTTGAAAGCTGAATCGCGTGGTCTCTAACGGATCAGCGGAAGAGTCGAGCCGTGGTCATGGACTCGTTCGGCGCCAGATCGCTGTAGGCCTCGGTCCAGGGCTCCAGCCCGTGCTTCGCTCGGAGCGCTTTCTCCAGACGAACCGGCGCGACCACCTTTCGGTTGGGTAGCAGTTCGGCCTCCGGACCTTCGGCGCGCCGTCGCTTCGCGCCGGAGTAATCCACAACATCGATCCGATCGGGACTGCCCACGGCTTCCTTGAAGGCCGGCAACGGCATCTGCTCATGGACAGGACGATTCCCGACGACGCTCCAATGACCCGCAGCCAACTTGGCGTCCAGCGAGAGGGCCAAGAAGAGAACCCTGCCAAGCGGGGCCTGGTCCAGATCGATGGACGCCGCGTC
>JBBQFE010000168.1:0-6592 GCA_038321605.1 Mycobacteriales bacterium
CTCCCGACAGTTCGCCCGTTCTGGTACTGACAAGTTTGCCGACATCTCCTGGCATGAGCGGTCGACAGGGCCCGCGCTCGACGGTGCGGTCGCCTGGATCGATTGCGTACTCGAGGACGAGCACCCGGCCGGGGATCACACGATCGCCGTGGCTCGCGTGCTCAAAGTCGAGGCGGTCGAGTCGTTGGACGACGCGAGCGCACTGGTGTTCTTTCGAGGCCGCTACGGCCGATTCCTCGGCTCAGACCACATCTAGCAGGAAGAGAAAATCGTGAAGCTGCTGTTCTTTAACGACTATCGGCTCGGCGTGTTGACCAGTGACGGCGTCGCTGACGTTACCGAGGCAGTCGCAGCCATGCCGGGAATCCACCCGCAGGACCTCATTCGCTCCGTGATCGAGGGATGGGACGGCTATCGCGAAGTACTGCAGCGAGCCGCAGACAGCGCGACCACCGTGCCGCTGGAGTCCGTCCGCATCCGTCCTCCACTGCCCAGGCCGGTGAACATCGACTGCATGGCGCGCAACTACATGGAGAACGGGACGCTGACCGAGCGGCCGGAGATCAACGCCTTTCTGAAATCGCCGAACTCGATCATCGGCCACCTCGACACCATGGTTCTGCCGGACATCCCAGCGTCGATCTTCGAGGGCGAGGCCGAGCTGGCCGTCGTGATCGGCAAGCGCGCGCAGAACGTTGCCGCCGCGGACGCGATGGACTACGTGTTCGGCTACACGAACCTCATCGACGGTTCCGCTCGCGGCATTCCCCCGCGGGACAACGCGTTCTACCAGATGAAGTCGCGGGAGACGTTCTGCCCGATCGGGCCCTTCCTCGTCACCGCGGATGAGGTACCCGACCCCGAAGAACTAGCAGTCAAGCTGTGGAACAACGGGATTCTGATGCAGGACTTCAATACCAGCGACATGGCCTACGGCATCGCGGAGTCCATCGAGTTCATCAGCTCCATCCACACCCTGGAGCCAGGCGACATCGTCGCAACCGGCACCAATCACGGCGGACTGCATGCGTTCATCGACGGCGACCGCATCGACCTGGAAGTGGGCAACCTCGGCAGGCTGACCATCACCGTCCGCGATGACCTGCACCGGACCTGGGGTCGCGAGTCCCGGCACGAGTGGGCCGAGAAGGGTCAGGGCCGGACTACCCCTCAGCTCACCGGGAAGTATGCGAAGGACGCGCTGCAGCCTTCGAAGGCATAGGCCCATGCAGGTTGTCCGGTTGTCGGAATCATCCGGGTCCAGTCACCTGGCCACCGCTGTGCTTCCTTATCGCCATGCCCAGGACAAAGGTGGCTTCGACGTCATCCCGGCGAGGTCATTCTGGCTGGCGCGGCTGGCCGAGCAGAGCCACCTCGACCTCCACCGCTACGGCAGCCAGCTAACCGTGATCCTGTCCGGCGCGATCACGCTGCATGCAGAGGGTGACGAGCAGGTGCAACTGTTGCCGGGGGACGTGCTGTGCAGCGACATCAGTACTCCCGGGGTGGTGCGGACCGAATGGCGTGGGGACGTCTGGGTTCTGCTGATCAGCACACCCGGTTGGCAGCCGGAATACGGTGCGCTGCACGTTGCGCGCGTCGATGAACCGCGATCGGGTCGTCCTTCGATGACGTGGGTCTACGACGACATGAACTGGTCCCGTAGCGAGCCGTTCCGTTGGCCGAGCGGGCTGACGACGGTTCCGGACGTCAGCGAATGGCCAACCTCAGTCGGTGCCTTCGTCACGCGACGGGATTACGGCCTGGACGGCTACGCCGCCGGGGTTTGGCACAACGGCCCCCGACGTCAATTCGCGGTCACCCTCAACGGCTGCGCGGAACTGGAGACCAGCGACGGCTCGGTCAGCAGACCGGTCGCCGGGGATCTCACCCTGATCGACGACGCCGTCGGTCCCGGTCACATCACGCGCGGGCACGGAGACCGGTGGATGCTGTTTCTCACGGTCGCTGCCGGCGAGCTGCCGATGACGGCGGAGCTTTAGTGCGGCGTTGCGGAGGTTTCCGAGTTGTCCCTACCGAGACCGTCATGTCATCGAGAGGGCCGTTCGGGGGCACAGAGTTCGGCAGTTCGCCGGTAGCGATCAGACGCTCGGACATCTCCCGTGCCAGGGACTGCATCTGCTGGACGATCTCCAAGTCGCGGTCCGGGCTGATCCGACCGACGCACAACATGGCGGCGATGGGCATCTGATCCGGATCCATGATGGGTACCGCGATGCCTCGGCCGAGCTCGAAACGCTCGCCGTTGTCGATGGCGTAACCGCGGCTCCGGATGGTCGCGAACTCGCGTTCCATCTTCTTCGGGTCGGTGATCGTCTTGCTGGTGTACTTCGGCATACCGGCAACCTCGTAGAGGTAGCGGGTCACCTCGGGCGGGCGATAGGCCAGTAGCAGCTTGCCGTCCGCGCCGGCGTGTGCAGGATGGGGATGGCCGGCTTCGAACTCGAGCAGCTCGGTGTTGGCACCTGCTACGCGGGCCAGCTGCACCGTCTTGACCCCGACCAGCGCGCTCAGCAGCGCGTCGTGGCCCGACCATTCCGCCAGGCGAGACAGGTACATGCGGCCGTCGTGCAGGACCGGGTTGGTGCCGAGACCGATGCTGCCGATGCCGACGACATTCATCCCGAGGCGGTACTTGGCGGTGCGCGGGTTCTGATCGACCCAGCCCACGTTGATCAACGTGGCGAGCAGCCGATGGGTGCTGGCTGGCGAGAGTTCCACGAGGGCGGACAGCTCGACGATCCCCATCGGGTAGGGATGTTCGGCCAGCGCGGTCACGATCAAGGCGGCCCGGCGAACGGCCCGGACGTGATTCGATCCCCGAGCGGCTGGCGGCCCGCTCGAGTCGACGTCTTGCTCGTCACTGATTGCCAATAGGTGTTCCTTTCAAAGTCATTACCCTACCGGCTGCGGATTGCCGCCGAGGGACCAGGAGGTGAGCGCCACGGGCGCGCCGGTGCTGGTGCGGAGCACCTCCAGGCTTACGCCGGGCGCGAGTTCCACGACGACGAATCCGTCGCTCGTGACATCCAGTACCCCGAGGTTCGTGATGATGCGATCGACCACGGCGCGGCCCGTCAGCGGGAGGGTGCAACGTTCCACGAGTTTGGGGGAACCGTCCCTGGCCACATGGTCGGTGAGGACCAGCACTCGCCTCGCGCCTGCCGCCAGATCCATCGCGCCGCCCATTCCCCTGACAAGCTGGCCAGGAACGGCCCAGTTCGCCAGATCGCCGCTAGCGGAGACCTGCAACGCCCCCAGAACCGTCACATCAAGGTGCCCACCGCGGATCATCGCAAAGGACATCGAGGACGAACAGAACGATGCGCCTGCCACGACGGTGACGGGGGCAGAGCCGGCGTCGATGATGTCCGGGTCCGCGTCGTCCGGCGCGCACTCGGCCCCGATTGCGAGGACCCCGTTCTCGCTGTGCAGCACGATGTGTTTGTCGCTCGACAGGTATTTGGGGATGAGCGTCGGCAGACCGATCCCCAGATTGACGTACTCGCCGTCCTGAAGTTCCTGCGCGGCGCGGGCGGCCATCTCGTCGCGGGTCCAGCCGGCGCTCAAGATCGCTGACCCGCAGCGACCGCGACGACCCGCTGGACGAAGATCCCTGGCAGATGCACGTTGTCAGGATCGATCTCGCCCGCGTCCACCACTCGCTCGGCCTCGACGATGGCGGTGCGAGCCGCCATCGCGAAGTCCGGGTTGAAGTTACGAGCTGCCGCGTGAAAAGTGGCGTTGCCGTGCCGGTCAGCGACGGTGGCCCTGATAAGCGCGAAGTCGGTGACGATGGCCTCTTCGAGGACGTAGCGGCGGGACTCGCCGCCGACGACGAAGGTCCGCACCTCTTTGGGCCGCGTCTGCGCCAGCACGCTGCCCCCTGGACCGTAACGCGTCGGAATACCGCCGTCGCCGACCGGTGTGTCCACGCCGGTGGGCGTGTAAAACGCCGCGATGCCCGCCCCACCCGCGCGCAGCCGTTCGGCGAGTGTTCCCTGCGGATTGAGCTCGACCTCGATCTCGCCGTTGAGGTACTGCTCGGCGAAGATCTGGTTCTGCCCTATGTAGGAGGCAATCACCCGCTCGATCCGATGCTCGCGCAGCAGCGTCGCCAACCCGAGGCCGTTGATGCCGCAGTTGTTCGTCACGATGGTCAGCCGTCGTGTTCCGCGCTCGAGCAGTGCCTGGATCAGACACCAGGGAACGCCAGCGGTACCGAAACCGCCGACTGCGATCGTGGCGCCGTCCTCGATGTCGGCAACCGCGTCCCGGGCCTCCGGCAGCACCTTGTCCACTTGCCTCCCTCTCACCGCTTGGTTATCTGAGGAATGCCGTCAGAGAAGGACAAGGCCACCGTCTGGGCACAGGGTCTGACCGGTCATCCCCTGGCTCGCCGGCGACGCCAGGAACGCAACGACGCTCGACACATCCTCGGGCACCAGCCTGCGCGGGATCGCCTGCCGCCGAACGACATCAGCTATCAGCTCAGGACCCATGCCGGGGTCCGGCGGTGGCGGTGGTGTCATGCCCGGCGCGACGCAGTTGATCGTGATTCCGGTCGGCCCGAACGTGCGCGACATCGAGCGCGCCACGCCCACCAGCGCACCCTTGCTCGCGATGTAGGGCAGCATGCCCGGGGCTGCCGGCGGGCTGAAGAAGGTGTCGGAAACGAGCAGGATGACGCGACCGAAACCGCGCTGCTCCATGCCGGGAGTCAACTCCTGCATCAGCCAGAGCACCGACTCCACATTGACTGCCATGACCCGTCGCCACAGGTCGGCGTCGAGGCTCGCAAAATCTGCCCGTTCGAATGCCACCCCGGCGTGCACGATGACGTCGCAGCGCCCGAAATCGGCGAGGACCCGCTTGGCGGTCTGCCTGACCTCTGCCTCGTCGCCGAGGTCCAGGGCGTACGGACCCGTACGGTCCAGGGCCACCGCCCGGTGCCCGGCGGATTCGAGCGCCGCGACGACGGCGGAGCCGATGAACCCGGCTCCGCCGGTGACTAACGCGACCGGGGAGTCGCCGCTCGCATCAGTCACTGAACGCCGTCTTCAAGCCGGCAAGTGCACCGTCGATGTCCGCGCCTACGCCTGCGCGCGCCATCGGTTCCATCTCATCGGGGACGTCGATCTCGATCGCGTACTCGACGTCGGCGCTGTCCTCGCCACCGGTCACCGTGAAGGTGGCGTTGAGGCTCTTCATCGGCACCGGCTGGCCGGGCACCAGACCGTAGGAAAGCGACCGCGCGTCGTCGTCGCGCGCGGTGACGCGGTCCAGCACGCTGTCGCCGCGGGTGAAGGTCACCTTGCGGTCGCCGTCGGGCTGCATCTCGACGGACGCGATGTGCGGCTGCCAGGACGCGTAGCCGCCGAAGTCGCTGACGAACTTCCAGACCGTGTCGGCGGACGCGGCGAGGTGGACGGACTTGCTCTGTCGAACGATGCTCACTGTTTTGTCGCTCTCTCTAGGGAAATCGTTGATGACGAGGGCTATGCGGGTCCGCGTGCCCTGCGGTGGTGTCAGTTGGCCTGCACTTCTTGCAGGTATTCGCGTGCCTGCGTCGGCGTCTGCATTTCCAGACGTCCGGACAGCGGGCCGCCGGTGCCCTGCAGTCGGCCGCCGGTGTGCAGATCACCGGTATCGACCGCTTCACCACCGATCGAGCTGATCAGCTGTGCGACGACCTGCTTCGCGTCAGCGTCATCACCGGCGATGTAGACCGCGTTGTTCTCACCGGCGCCCGATCCGAGCGCCGCCGCCATCATCGGAATGGGCGTGACGTTGAATGCCTTGACCACGTGGGCGCCGGGGACGTACGAGGCGACGACCTCGCTGGAGATCTGTCCGCCGATGTCGATCAATCCGTCCGGTCCTGGTGCGCGCCGGTTGTTGGTGGTGTCGACGACCAGCTTTCCGGTCCAGTCCGCTACTGCTGCAACAGCCTCCTGCGTCTTCGGCCACGGGGTCGCGAGCACCACGACATCGGCCGCCTCGACGGCGTCGATGACACCGGCGGCCTTTGAGCCACCACCGATGTCGGCAACTGACTCGGCCAGCGACTCGGGGCCCCTCGAGTTGGACAGGACCACCTCGTGTCCTGCTTCGACCAGCAACTTCGCGAGCGCGGTACCCATCCGGCCTGCGCCGATAAGTGCAACCTTCATATCTGTTCCTCTCTTGTCAGCTGAAGAGCTGACGTGTTTCCCTCGACCGGCTCCGGCGCACGTTCGCGGAGGTAGCTGGCTTGGATAAGTCCCCGGTCACGACGCAGTTCGTCTGCGTCGTGACTTCTCGTGATCACGCCTCCAGACATCAGATAGCCCCGGTCGGCGAACTCGAGCGCGAGGTGGACGTGTTGCTCCACCAGCAGGACGGCGCACCCGCTGTCGTCGGCGTAGGAGCGAATGACGGGCAGCAGCCGCTCAACGATGATCGGCGCCAGCCCCAGGCTCAGTTCGTCGATGAGCAGCACCGACGGTTTGCGGGCCAGAGCGCGCCCGACGGCGAGCATCTGCTGCTCTCCGCCGGACAAGAGTCCGGCCCGGCGCCCGGAGAGTGCCTC
>JBBQFE010000169.1:0-6522 GCA_038321605.1 Mycobacteriales bacterium
CACCAGTCCGACTCCGCACTGCAGAACACCACCGAGCTCGACCCGCTTCTGTGCCAGCATGACCCGGTGTTCGTCGAGCTCCGCCTCAGCCGTGCTGCCCTTGAGCGCCAACAGGCTGCCACCTCGGATCAACAACGGGAAAGACCACCGGATCAATTTGTCGAGCGGGGCGACCGCGCGGGCAGTGACGAACGAACTTGAACCTACCGCCTTCACCACCGCGGCGTCCTCCGCCCGACCTCGAATGATTCGCACCCGCTCGCCCAGCCCGAGATCGGCCACCACCTCGGACAGAAAATCAGTACGCCGGAGTAAGGGCTCCACCAGGTCCACCTGCAGGTCCGGGCGGACGATCGCGACCGCGAGGCCCGGCAGGCCGGCACCACTACCGATGTCCACCACCCGGGCACCGGTGGGCAGCAACTCCTCCAGAGCTAGCGAGTTGAGGATGTGCCGATCCCAGAGCCGGGGGACCTCACGCGGGCCTATCAGACCCCGCACCGTGCCTGCGCCGGCCAGCCACTGCGCGTACCGCCGAAGGTGGGGGAGGCTGTCACCGAAACGTTCGCCGACGACATCGGGCGGTTCCGGAGCAACCGGTTCCGCCCGAGGGTCGAGAGTGTTGTCGGTGACGGGGTCACCAGCTGTCATCGTGCAGGCAGTACTACAACTCGGCGCGCCGGCTCCTCGCCCTCGGACTCACTGACCACCCCGTCGATGCCGGCGATGGCGTCGTGCACGACCTTGCGCTCGAAGGGGTTCATCGCAGACAGCCGAAAAGCTTCACCAGAGGCCAGCACGGTGTCAGCAGTTTCGCGAGCCAGCTGGCTCAGCTCCTCGCGGCGGGCCCGCCGGTGACCCGAGACGTCCAGCATCAACCGACTGCGTACGCCCGTCTGCTGCTGAACCGCGAGCCGGGTCAACTCCTGCAGCGCATCCAGCGTGGCGCCACCCTGACCGATCAGCGGCTGCAGATCAGAGCCGACGATGGCAACCATCGCGCGACCGTTCTCCACGTCCAGGTCGATGTCCCCGTCGTAGTCGACGATGTCCAACAGCCGCTCGAGGTAGTCGGCGGCGATGTCGCCCTCGCGCACCAGCAGCGAGCCGCGGTCCGAAGGTTCGTCCTCGGCGGCGTCACCAGCCAGCTCCACAAGTTCTTCGCCCGGCTCTCCGGCGGTGCTCACGGGTTCTGCCTGGTCGGGCAGCGCGGTATCGATGTCGGTCATGGCAATTCCTTCTCTCACGGGTTCTAGACGTGCAGGCTGCAATGCCCAGCGGTGGATCTGATGTCGTCGATCGGATTGTTACCGGGGTTTCCGGCCGGAAGAATCAGCGACGCTTCTTGCTGGGGGAGCGTTTGTTGGACGGCCGATTGGCTCCGGTTCGCACCGGACGGTTGACCGGGCGGCCGGTGCCTCCGCGCCCGTCGGCGGGCGGCACCACTACCGCGTCAACCGGCACGTCGTCATCGGAGTCGGAGCCGGCTCCGTTTACGACCTGCCCAACCGGGGCACCGTTCTTGCCGACCACCGTCGACCGGTTCGACTTGGTGTTACTGGGCTTCGCACCCACCTTCGGCGCCAGGCTGCGACCGAGTTCGTTCGGCGCGGGCGCACCTGCGCCGGCGGTGGCTGCCGACGGGTGCGGGTGGAACCTGAAGATGTAGAACTGCTGCCCCATCGTCCACAGGTTCGAGGTGAACCAGTACAGCAGGACACCCAGCGGGAAGATGAATCCGGAGAACACCACCGAGATCGGGATACCCACCAGCATCAGCTTCTGAATCATCGCCGCTTGGCCCTCGGCGGGCGTCGGGGCGTTGGCGATCACAGCTCGCTGGGTGATGAACGTGGCGGCGGCGCTGACGATCACCAGAATGATCGTCACCGTGCGGGTGGAGGTGACGTTGCCGTTGATGGACAGGATCTTCGTCGAGGATTCATGCAGCGAGGCGGCCAACGGGGCACCGAAGAGCTTTGAGTGCGCAGCGTCGTAAGTCTGCTGAGCGCTGAATCCGTACAGCGTCAGCCCGCGTGCACCGCTGTCCACTTTCAGGCCGATGGAGTTCGACATGTGCTTGAGGACGTGGAAGAGCGCGATGAAGATCGGAATCTGCAGGAACATCGGCAGGCAGCCGGAGATCGGGTTGAAACCCTCGGACTGCTGCAGCGCCATCATCTCTCGCTGCAGGGTGGCCTTGTCACCCTTGTGCTTCTCCTGCAGCTTCTTGATCTTCGGCTGCATCTCCTGCATGCGGCGCTGGTAGTGCACCTGCTTGACGAAGAAGCGGAACAGCAGCAGCCGAGCGGTGACCACCAACATGATGATCGACAGTGCCCAGGTCAGGCCGCCGGTCTTCGGCATCCCGAGCAGCGTGAACAGCTGATACCAGCGGAGCAGTACCCAGGAGACGGCGGTATATAACGGATCCAGCATCAACCAGCCTGTTCTAGGAGAGTCTCATGGTCCGACGAATCGGAACGGGTAAGGGTTCCGGCCGCGGCGGGAACGGACTCGGGGACGGGGTCGTAGCCGCCACGGTGGAACGGGTGGCAGCGTCCGATCCGTCGCACACCCAGCCAACTGCCCCGGACGACCCCGAACCGAGCAATCGCCTCGGCGGTGTAGGCGCTACAGCTGGGTAGGTACCGGCAACTGGGCGCACGCCGGGAACTCCAGCCGGCCTGGTAGCCGGCAATCAGCCCCAGGGCGAGTCGAGTCGGTAGGCCGGTCATCGCCGTGCGTCTCCGGTCAGCTTCATCAGCGCCCGGTCGACGTCTCGCCCCAGAACGGCGGACGAGGCCAAGGCTGCCTCCGGAAGCGCACGTACCACGACCCGTGCACCGCCCGGGACCTGGTCGAGCCGCGAGGTCAGCTCCGCTCGAAGCCTGCGGGACACCCGGTGCCGAACGACACTGCCCCCTACCGACTTGCCCACGACCAGCCCGACCAGTGACACCGGCCGGGCGGATTCGGGGGAGTGCCCGGGGAAAGTTGACCGCACGGAGTTGACCGTGGTCGCGTCAGCGGCTTCCAACAGATACATCACCAGCGGACCGCAACGCGCGCGGCGACCGGAGCGGGTCACCGCGCTGAAGTCCGCGGAGGACCTCATTCGATGCGCAGCAGGCAACACGGGCAGGACGAACTGCTCGGCTCAGGCCGACAGTTCGGTGCGGCCCTTGCGGCGGCGAGCGGCGAGGATCGAGCGGCCGGCGCGCGTGCGCATCCGCAGCCGGAAGCCGTGGGTTTTGGCCCGACGACGGTTGTTCGGTTGGAAGGTCCGCTTGCTCACGGTCTCGCTCCATCACTTCAAGTAGGCATCGGAGGCCATGAGAAACCATGAACTCCGCTGGCCGTGGGTGGCCAATGATCGAGCCTGAACGCCAGGTTTTCCGGGCAACCGCTACCTGTTCGTGCACGCTCAGACTCGCGCGTGACACTCTACGGAGTCACACGAAGTCTCAACGGTACGGATCGGACCCCACTGCGGTCAAACCACGCCCGACCTCACGCCGGAGCGCCGCTCGACACCGACCAACCAGCCAACGTATTGGTCCCATCCGCCCCACCCGAAGCGACACGCCGGAGCGTGCCCCGGAACTTGTCAGATTCGGCCCACCCGGGATTGTGGGTAACCGGCGGACGCTGTTACGTTGTCGGCTCGAACTAAATGCGTAGCGGACGTGCACCGGGACCTCTCGTCATGACGACGTCAGGGGTCAGGTGTCTCTCCACATCTTGTGGATAACCGTGTGGATGAGTCCGTTGGGCAACCGGCAGTAGTGGGGCCGGAGTCCGCCCGGCCTCCTCGCCAGGTCGAGAAGTGGAACGTCAAGCGAGGGAGTGGGGACTGTAGTGGCGGACGATCTCTCGGATCTCGCCGAAGTGTGGAACAACGCGATCACCCAACTGGATGATCCCTCCGTCAGACCACATCAACGCGCCTGGCTCAGCTTGACCCGACCGATCGGACTGCTGCACGACACCGCATTACTCGCCGCCCCCAACCCCTACGCCAAGGACTACCTCGAGAACAACCTGCGCCCACTGATCACCTCGGCGCTCACCGAGGCGCTGGGGCGGGAGATCAACGTCGCGGTCACCGTGCAGGCGATGGAACCAGAGGCCGAGCGATCAGTTCTGGTGGCCGAAGCAGGACCAGCAGTTGCCGACCGGGACACCCGGCGGCCCGAAGGTCTGGGTCTGCCGTCGGTCTTCGACTCGGGCCTGCTGGGCGAGACCCACCGCGACACCGGTGAGGACAGCGATGATCTCGAGATCGACGCCTACGACAGATTCGCCCCGGACCGCGGCGACGACCAGCCCTCGGAATACTCGCTCTTCAGCAACCGCAGCCCCGTCGGCTCCAGTTCGAGCATGCATGTCGACCATGATGCCCGGCTGAACCCGAAGTACACGTTCGAGACCTTCGTGCCCGGATCGTCGAACCGTTTCGCCCACGCGGCGGCAGTTGCCGTTGCCGAAGCTCCCGCCAAGGCCTACAACCCGCTGTTCATCTACGGCGAGTCCGGGTTGGGCAAGACCCACCTGCTGCATGCCATCGGCACCTACGGTCGTCGGCTCGAGCCGACGATGCGGGTTCGCTACGTCTCCAGCGAAGAGTTCACCAACGACTTCATCAACTCGGTCCGGATCAACGACGTTCAGTCCTTCCAGCGTCGCTACCGAGACGTCGACCTGTTGCTCATCGACGACATCCAGTTCCTGGAGCGTGCCGAGCAGACCCAGGAGGCGTTCTTCCACACCTTCAACACCCTTCAGTTGGCCAACAAGCAGATCGTCATCTCGTGCGACCGTAAACCGGAACAGCTGTCCGGGCTGCAGAACCGCCTGGTGACCCGGTTCAAGTCGGGACTGATCACCGACGTCCAGGCACCCGACCTCGAGCTGCGGATCGCGATTCTGCGCAAGAAGGCGGCCAAGGACGGCATGACGCTGCAACCGGGGGTGATGGACTTCATCGCCTCGAAGATCCAGAGCAACATCCGGGAGCTGGAGGGCGCGCTGATCCGCGTGGTCGCGTTCGCCTCACTGAACAAGCAGGAGATCGACCTCAAGCTGGCAGAGATCGTCCTGAAGGACCTCATCTCCGAGTCCGATCGGCCTGAGATCACCGCGTCGATCATCATGGCGGTCACTGCCGAGTACTTCGGGATCTCCATCGACGACCTGACCAGTTCGTCCCGTACCCGGGTGCTGGTCACCGCACGACAGATCGCGATGTACCTCTGCCGCGAGCTCACCGAGCTGTCGCTACCGAAGATCGGTCAGACCTTCGGCGGCCGCGACCACACGACGGTGATGCACGCCGAGCGCAAGATTCGGCTGCTGATGACCGAGCGCCGCAATGTCTACAACCAGATCACGGAGCTCACCAGCCGCATCCGTACCCGGGCCAGGTCGTGATCGGCACCGGATCCGCGCTGCCGACGATGTCCCCAGAGTGTGTGCAGGCATGTGGAAAAGCACGACAGTTCATGTGGATGACCGACGCCGATCATCTGCTGTCCACCGTGCGGTCGGCGCAGCCCACCGGTCATGGACAGCTGGCACACACCCCGACCCCCCAGCGATCCTGGGCGATATCGGGTTACCCACAGTTTCCACAGGACTGATGATGACGAGTACAGATAGTTATTGATGAATTCCAACCACTCGAACTAACTGGCTGTGGATGTGTGGGTAACGTTCGGGACCCACCGCTCGCCAGCGGCTTACGAGCAGGAACACTGAGAACCGCACCGACGAGTACCGACAAGATCGACACGCGACCGCCCCTACGACTCTTCGTCGGGGCGGGGCCGACCCAGGAGGATTGATGAAGTTCCGGATCGAGCGCGACGCCCTCGCCGACGCCGTGGCATGGTCTGCGCGCAGCCTGCCCGCCAGGCCGGCCGCACCCGTCCTAGCCGGGTTGCTGCTTGACGTGACCGACGATCAACTCTCCATCTCCGGGTTCGACTATGAGGTCTCCACGCACGCCACCCTCGAGGTGACCGGTGGGACCTCGGGACGCGCTCTGGTGTCCGGACGTCTGCTGGCCGATATCTCCAAGTCCCTGCCGGCCCACCCGGTCGACGTGAGCGCGGACGGCTCCAGGGTCAGCATCACCTGCGGCAGCGCCAAATTCACCCTGCCGACGATGCCCGACGAGGACTACCCGCGGTTGCCGGAGATGCCCACCACCGCCGGCACCGTGTCGAGTTCGGTGTTCGCACGTGCGGTGGCACAGGTGGCAGTCGCCGCCGGTAAGGACGACACCCTGCCGATGCTCACCGGCGTGCGAATGGAGATCGACGGGGAACGCGTCACGCTGGCCGCCACCGACCGCTACCGGTTGGCCGTTCGTGAACTGATCTGGACCCCGGCCAATGCGGCATCGGCCGACGCCCAGGTGCTGGTGCCCGCCCGAACGCTGTCCGATGCGGCAAAGAGTCTGACGGGCGACAGTGAGATGACCATTGCGCTGTCGGCTTCAGGCGCCGGCGAGGGCAT
>JBBQFE010000170.1:0-6511 GCA_038321605.1 Mycobacteriales bacterium
CGGATTCTGGCCCAGTTGGCTCGGCCGGCCCGGTCAGCTCAGTCAGAGGGTCAGCCCAACAAGGGGAGGCGGTCGACGTCGTGCCCGAGAAAGAGTGTCTGCTGCGCAGTCAGTTCGGCTCGCCCGGTGCTGGCCCTGACCCATTGACCGTCGTCCCAATCCTGCGGGGTCGTCCGCTCCAGCAGGCCGTCCAGCGTGGCCCGGGTGAGAGCCAGCAGCGCCGGTCTGGGACCCGGCACGTCGAGCCCGACCAGGATGTCCAGGTGGTGGATGGTGGCCTCGACCACGAGCGTGTTCAGCAGGTCCTGCACGCTGAGCACGTGACCCTGCGTCCGCACGAGCTCGCCCAGCGGGCCCCGTCCGGCGCAGATCACCACGGCGGCGGACGTCTCGGCAAAGCTGCCGGTCAGGCTCTGCAGCCGCCATTGACTGGCCATCGTGCGGGCGGCCCGCAGGCTGCGTTCGTCAGGGTCCGGAGCGGTCAGTGCGTGCCGCCAGTAGGTGATGGCATCGGTGTCCGCCGGTCCTTCGGCCGGGGTGCCCAGCGCGACCAGGGCACGCTGCGCATCACCGAGCAGATGGTGGACCAGGTCGCGCACCGCCCAGCCCTGACAGCCGGTGGGACGCCAGGATGCGTCCTCGTCCAACGACAGCGCCAGGGCGGTCAGGTCTGCATACGCGGTGCGCAGCGCGTCGAGGCTCACCGGGCCAGCAAACCATCCCGGCAGTCGCCCTGCCACCGCTGGCTCCCAGCGGGTCACCTGCCCGTCGATTGCACCCTGATCTCGTCCGGAACTGCGCGGATGGGGGACGAACCGGCCGACCTGGCAGATCGGCCGTGTCCTGAGGCCCTTTGGCGCCCCGGACCAGCGACACTGGGGTCATGGCTGACGACGACGGGCCGCCTGATCCCTCGGTGCGCCCCGGGCATGCGGTGCGGGACGAGTACCTGCGGCTGACGGCGGACCTGCGCGCCGCCGAGGGTCTGGTGGATCGGCAGCTGCCGGCCTGGCTGCGGCAGTCCGGGCCGGAGAACCGGGTGCCGGTCGCGGTCGCCATTCTGGTCGCCGTCGGACTGCAGTTGGCGATTCCGGACAGGTACGGTCTGCACCCCCGCTGGCTCATCCCGAGCCTGGAGGTCGTCCTGTTGGTGGTGCTGACCTGGCTGAATCCGGTCCGGCTCACGCGGGTCACCACCGTCGGAAAGTACGCGAGCCTGGCCGTCGTGGCGGCCATCACCCTGGACAACGGATTCTCCGCCGGGTTCCTGGACTACGACATCCTGACCGGCAAGGCCGGCGGTGACGCGATCGGCCTGCTGACCAGCGGCGCAGCGATCTACCTGACGAACATCATCGCCTTCGGCATCTGGTACTGGGAGCTCGACCGCGGCGGTCCCTTCGCGCGGGCTGCGCTGACCACGCCACACCCGGATTTCCTGTTTCCGCAGATGGCCAGTCCCGAGCTGGCGCCGCCGGAGTGGAAGCCGGAGTTCCCGGACTATCTCTACGTGAGCTTCACCAACGTCGTCGCCTTCTCGCCCACCGACACGATGCCGCTGTCCCGGTGGGCAAAAGCCCTCATGGCCGCCCAAAGTGCCGTTGCGCTCTCGACCACCGCCCTGGTGATCGCCCGCGCGGTGAACGTGCTCAAGTGAGATGGCCGATACCCTTGCGCGCACGGCCGATGCCCTCGCGCGCACAGCCCGTCAGCCACCCACCGATCGCGGGGGAGGGCGCCGGATGCGGGCCGTGACCGGGCCAGGTGGCGGCCATCGGGCCATCGCCTGGCATGCTCGTCTGGTGCAGCACCCACATCAAGGCGTCCCCGCCGCCACCTCAGCGTGCCGCAGGTCCCGATGATGACCAGCGTGCGCCGGGTGACCGCCAGGCCCACGGCCTCGGTGCGACAGTGGGCCGGACGCCGGCTCATGACGTCCTCGGTGGGCAAGAAGGCCGGCATCTTCGGCATTACCGTCCTTCCGAAGAAGCTGACCATGCCGCTGCAGCGCGACGAGCTCGACCCGTTGCCCGCGCTGACGGAGCTGCGCCGCACCGGCCCGATCACCAAGCTGAGCCGGGTCTGGGGCATGAGCGTGTGGCTGGTCACCGGCTACGAAGAGGCCAAAGCGGTCCTGAACGACACGACCTCCTACAGCTCCGACATCAGGGCGTTGATCGGCACCGGGGCAGAGCCGATCGGCGGCCTGGGGTTCACCGATCCGCCGGATCACACCCGGCTGCGCAAGATCCTCACTCCCGAGTTCACGCTTCGCCGGCTGGCACGCCTACAGCCCCGGATCGAACAGATCGTCGAAGAACGCGTCGACGCGCTGCGGGCCGGTGGCGACGTGGTCGACCTGGTCTCGGAGTTCGCCTTCCCGATCCCGTTCCTGATGATCTGCGACCTGCTCGGGCTGCCCGACGATGAGCGGGAGCGGTTTCGCAGCCTCGGCCATGCCCGCTTCGACGTCAACGGCGGTGGCGCGGGAACGCTGGGAGCAGTGTCACAGTCCCGCGAGTTCCTGCTCGATGCCGTCCGTCGACAACGGCTCGAACCGGGCGACGGCCTGATCGGCTCGATCCTTCGCGACCACGGTGACGAGATCGACGACCTCGAGCTGGCCGGACTGGCCGACGGGGTGTTCACCGGCGGCTATGAGACCTCGGCCAGCATGCTCGCACTGGGCACGCTGGCCCTGCTGCGCGACCCCGCCGCGTTCGCGCTGATCCGGACGGACCCCAGCGCGGTCGATCAGATCGTCGATGAGCTCCTCAGATATCTGAGCCCGGTGCAGATCGCGTTCCCTCGGTTCGCCCGCCAGGACATGGAGCTGTTCGGCACCAGCGTCAAGGCCGGCGACGTGGTGGTGTGCTCGCTCACCAGCGCCAACCGCGACGATGTCTTCGGTGAGTCACCGGATGCCTTCGACTCGGCCCGCAGCGGCCGTTCGCACCTGGCGTTCGGCCACGGCTTTCACCGGTGCATCGGTTCGGAGCTGGCTCGAATGGAGCTCCGGGTGGCGTTCAGAGCGCTTGCCCGGTCCTTTCCCGACCTAGAGTTGGCCGTGCCGGCCAACGCACTTCAGTTCCGAGAGCTGTCCATCGTCTACGGCGTCCAGTCGCTGCCGGTGCGTCTCAATGTCGGTGGGTGACAGCTGCCAATGGTGAACTTGCTGAGAAACAGCCGCTGCCCGAATTTTGAAATGCCGAAGTGTGTGGCAGCATGCGGCGGTGCATTGTGAGGTGGCCGCCACGTGAGGATCGTGCACGTCGCTGACTCGTTCGCGCCCGATATCGGTGGAATTGAGCGGCAGGTCGAAGCGCTGGCGCGCCGTCAGATCGCCGACGGCCACGACGTCTCGATCATCACCGCCGTCGCAGAACCCGCCGACCTCGACCTGCACGTGGTGCGGGCTCTCAAGGGCCGCTGGCTGACGGTCGCCTTTCCGTGGCGTAACCACCGGCGGATCGCCGAGGTCCTGGACAGCGGGCCCATAGACGTCGTCCACGCGCATTTCACGGTGGTCTCGCCGATTGCGGTCTACACCGCCCGGGCTGCGAGCCGGCGCGGGATCCCCGTCGCAGCCACCGTGCACTCACTGTGGTGGCAGGTGGCGGTGGCGACCAGGCTCACCAGCATTCCGTTCGGCTGGGGTCGTACCAGGGCCGCCTGGTCTGGTGTGAGCAGTGTCGCGGCGGGCCGGGTGCAGCGCACGCTGCCGCATGCCGGGCAGATCTCCGTGGTGCCGAACCTGGTGGACACCGCCTGGTGGCAGCCTGTCGAGCCGGCGCGCGTCACCGGAACCGGTGAGCTGGCGCTGATCCTGGTGGGGCGCCTGAAGAAACGTAAGCACGTCGACGAGTTCATCGAGGTGCTGGCGAAGGTGCGGGCGCGGGTCTCTCCGGAGCTGGCGGTACGGGTGCGGGTGGTGGGTGACGGCCCGCGGCGGTCGGACCTGCAACAGCAGATCGACCGGCTGGGCCTGTCGGACTGGGTGAGCCTGCTCGGGCACCGGCCACCGGTGGAGATCCGGGAGTTGCTGCATTCCTCGGACCTGTTCATCGCCTCGTCCCGGCAGGAATCCTTCGGCATCGCCGCCTTGGAGGCCAGGGCGGCGGGGCTGCCGGTGGTCGGCTATCGCGGCAACGGTCTCGCTGACTTCATCGCCGACGGCACCGAGGGTGTCCTCGTCGAGGATGCCGCGGACATGGTCGACGCGTTGACGGTGCTGTTCACCGATCGGGACGAGCTTGACCGGTTGCGCAAGACGACCCAGGCGTTCGGTCCTTCGGTGGGCCCGGACGAGGCGATGAGCTCGGTGTATGAGTTGTATCGGCGCGCGCAGACCGATCGATCAGGCGAGCACTGAGCTTTCCCGGTCAGTCGGGTTTGCGTTCGGCCCGCCGCGCGCGTTCCTGCGCCTCGCGGAGTTCGGCTTCGGTCAGCGGTGGCTGGACCGTGCGCTCCTCGGAGTCCGGCAGTTCCAGGGCACCCGGGCTGGGGGCCGGCCCCACCAGCATGATCTCGGTGTCGGCGTTGAGGGTGCTGCCACGGAAGAACGCCGGGGAGCGCAATTCACTCGCGAGCATCAGGATCACGCCTATCACCAGCGATCCCACGGCGATGGCGAAGATACCGCCGAAGCGGACACCGGCCAGGTTGATCTTGGTGGCGGAGTTCGCGACCTGGTAGTCGCTGCTGACGGTCTTGATGAAGGCGAACAGCAGGATCAGCCCGCCGGCCAGCGGAAGCACGAGGCGGGTGGTCACCTCTGCCACAGTTCGTCCCGGCGCCCTACGGAGGAACCACCAGAACGAGGCGAAGCCGGTCAGGCCGTAGTAGAAGGCGATGAGCAGTCCGACAGCGCTGGCAGAGTCCGCGAGGATGTTGCTGCTGACGGCCGCCAGCCCGATGTAGAAGAGGATCGAAATGCCGCCCATGGCCAACGTGGACACCGTGGGCGTGCGATACCGGGGATGGATGCGCGCGAACGACGCGGGAAATGCCTGGTAGGCGGCCATCGACAGGGTTGTCCGCGCAGTCGGCAGGATCGTGGTCTGCGTCGAGGCGGCCGCCGACGTCAGGATGCAGAACACCAGCACCTTGCCCAGGCTGGTCCCGAAGACCTGGTTGCCAATCACGGCGAACGCGTCGCTGACCCCCACGCCGGACGAGTCGACGAAGCTGGAGGCGCCACCGAACGCGATGACCGCGGTGCTCACCGCACCGAAGATGACCAGCAGGATGACCGTGGAGATGACGACCGCGGTGCCGGGGGTCTTGGTGCGATCCTTGGTCTCCTCCGTCGTCGAGGCGGCGCTGTCCCAACCCCAGTAGATGAACACCGCCAGCAACAGGGCGGCGGAGAAACCGGAGAAACCGCCGTGGAACGGGTTGAACCAGTTCAACGCCGGGTGAACCGCACCGGCGGGTGCATGACCGGTGTAGACCTTGATCAGCGCCACCACCGCGAACACCAACAGCACGACCGCCTCGACCCCGAGCATCGCGAACTGGAACCGGGCCGACACCTCGATCCCGCGGTAACAGATGTAGGTGAGCAGCACGATCCAGATACAACCTGCCACGGTCACCCAGACCGCGTCATTCGCCAGCCCGTCCGCGCCGATGAACTGAAAGAAGTAGGAGCCGGCGATCTGCGCCAGGCTGGCCATCACGATGATGTCCGCGGCGACGATTCCCCAGCCGCCCATCCAGCCGGTGCGTGGCCCGAAGGCCCGCGTCGCCCAGGTGAAGGTGGTCCCGCAGTCCGGCGCCACCCGGTTCATCTCGCGGTAGGCGTAGGCGATGAACAGCATCGGCAGGAAGGCGATCACCATCACGCCGGGGGAGTGGATGCCGCTGATCGCGACCAGCGGCCCGATGGTGGCTGCGATTCCATAACCCGGTGCGGTCGAACTGACCGCGATGACGACGCTGGAAAGCAGGCCCAGAACGCCTGGTCTGAGGCCCTTGCCGCCATCGTCGGAGTCGTGCTCGGCGCCGCGGTCCCGTACCGGAGTGCTCATGCCATCTCCCTCGAGTGCGCCCTTAAAGGCGCCTGTCTGTGCGCCCCCTGTGCCAGCCACACTGCGTGCAGCGAGGGGCGTGTTGCTGACCCGTGACCTCGGTCTGCTGGGAACTGTAGGGGAACCGGAGCCGGCCCGACACGAGAATCGCGAAACCCCCTGGCATTGTGCGGCCCGAAATCACCGTCGCCCCGGCGTGTCGCGTAATTTCGGGCCGCACTATGCCGGGCAGGAGGAGGTGGTGCCGCGCAGCACCAGGTCAACCGGCAACAGGGTCTGTGTGGTCCGGATCGCGCTGTCCGATCTCAGCCACTCGAGCAGCGTCCGGGCGGCGACGGCTCCCATGTCGGTCAGCGGCACCTGCACGGTGGTGAGCGCCGGGGTCAGTTTGCGCATGAAAGGCAGGTCGTTGAAGCCGGTCATCGAGTAGTCCTCAGGACACGACAACCCGGATCTGCCGAAGACTTCCATGGCTCCCA
>JBBQFE010000171.1:0-6491 GCA_038321605.1 Mycobacteriales bacterium
TTCCGGCAGCGGCCTTCTTGGCGACGGTCTTCTTCGCGGCGGACCCCTTCCCGGAGCTTGGACCGGCGGCCGACGGCGTCGGAGACGTCTGGCTCGACGAGGTGCCGGCGCCCTGATCAGTGGCTGGGCCGCCACGCGCTCGGTCGACACTGCGCTGCAACGCCGTAAGCAGATCGATGACGTCGCCTCCCTGAGCAGAGGATGTGCTCGGTTCGGCGGCCGGCGCGGCAGTCGCGTCACCGGCGTCGAGCTTGGTGTCGATCAGATCCCTGACCGCTGCCTGGTACGAGTCGGTGAACGTCCCTGGATCGAAGTCGGCTGCCATGCTCTCGATGAGCGACGCCGCCATCTTCATTTCCTGCGGTCGCAGTTCGATGTCCGAGTCCAGGCCGGCAAAATCCGGGGTGCGTATCTCGTCCGGCCACAACATGGTCTGCAGCAGAATCGCCTTGTCCCGTACCCGCAGTACCGCCAGGGTCTCCTTCTGGCGCAGGGCAACCTTCACCACCGCCATCCGGTCGGTCTCGACCAGCGCTTCCCGAAGCAGTGCGTAGGGCTTGGCGGCCTTCGCGTCGGGCTCGAGGTAGTAGCTCTTGGCGAACAGGATGGGGTCGACCTGTTCGCTGGGCACGAACTCGACCACATCGATCTCGTGCCCGGTGGCCACGGGCAACTGCTCCAGATCCTCATCGGTGAGGATCACCAGCTGCCCGTCAGAGGATTCGTAGCCCTTGGCGATGTCGTCATAGCTGACCTCTTCGCCGCACACGCTGCAGGTCCGCTTGTAGCGGATCCGGCCCCCGTCCTCCCGGTGCACCTGATGGAATCTGATGTCGTGCTCCTCGGTGGCAGCGAACAACCGCACCGGCACGTTGACCAGGCCGAAGGACACTGCGCCCTTCCAGATCGCACGCATCGACGGAACTCCTCGGGGTCAGCCGTCGCCTCGGGTGACACCCTCGGTGGCGGCGTGGTCGGGCTACAGGCAGCATGACTCTATGCGTCCGATGCTCGCCAGCCCAGGTACGCCACCCGAGGGCGCGCAATGGCTCTATGAAGTCAAGTGGGACGGCATGCGCGTCATCGCCGAGATACAGGGTGGTCGCTCGAGGCTCTTCTCGCGGACCGGCCGCGACATCAGCACCGCTTTTCCTGAGCTGCTGTCCGTTGCCTCGTCGGTGGGTGATGCGATTCTCGATGGCGAGATCATCGCGTTGCGAGCGGGCGTTCCGTCCTTCGCGGCTCTGGCGGAACGCATGCACGTCGATGACGCCCGGCAAGCTGCGGTGCTCGCCGACTCCCTTCCGGTGGCCGTGATGACCTTCGACCTGCTGAGGCTCGATCATGTGGACCTGACGAATCGGCCGCTCACCGAGCGGCGGACCAGCCTGGCAGCTCTGGAGTTGTCGGGCGGGTGGCGGCTCTCGCCGGACTACGACGACGGCGCCGCCCTGTTTGCGGCAACCCG
This sequence comes from Mycobacteriales bacterium, assembly GCA_038321605.1. Classification (GTDB taxonomy): domain Bacteria; phylum Actinomycetota; class Actinomycetes; order Mycobacteriales; family Jatrophihabitantaceae; genus Jatrophihabitans_A. The sequence goes on from JBBQFE010000171.1 coordinate 1,469, forward strand.
CGAACAGGGCCTCGAAGGCGTGGTGGCAAAACGGCGTGGTTCGACTTATCAGCCCGGGCGCCGGAGCGGGGACTGGGTCAAGACGCCGCACCGCAAGCACCAGTCGTGCGTGGTCGCCGGCTGGCGCCCCGAGTCGGGAGACCGGTCCAAGATCGGTGCGCTGCTGCTCGGTGTCCCCGACGATAACGGGAACCTGCGCTTCGCGGGACGGGTGGGAAGCGGCATCGGTCAGCGCGCATCCCTCCGCCTGGCGGGGGCGTTGGCCGCGCGGCCGACCCCGCCCTTCGACGACGAGGTCCCCCAGCTGGACGCCACCGGTGCCCACTGGTGCGAGCCGGAGGTTGTGGTCGAGGTGAGGCATCTCGGGTGGACGGCCGGCGGTCGACTGCGCCAGCCGGTGTATCTCGGGATCCGGGACGACCTTCGTCCAGCCGGGGTGCGCCGTGAAGGCTGAGGCGCCACAGACCGTGCAGGTGGACGGCCACCACCTGGTCCTGAAGAACCTGAACAAGGTGTTGTACCCGGAGGTCGGCTTCACCAAGGCACAGGTGCTCGACTACTACGCACGGATCAGTCACCTCCTGCTACCCCAGCTGGCCAATCGGCCGGTGACCAGGCTGCGCTGGCCCGATGGCACCTCCTCGACGCCCTTCTTCGAGAAGAATGTGCCCAGCCACGCACCCGACTGGTTGCGAACGGTGGTGCTGCCGACCCCAGGCTCGACGCGGGACCGGGAGACGCTTACGTTCCCGCTCCTCGACGACACCGCGGCACTGATCTGGGTGGCGAACCTGGCGGCGCTGGAGTTGCACGTGCCGCAGTGGACGGTCGGTCCGCGTGGCGGAGTGCATCACCCGGACCGGCTGGTGATCGATCTCGATCCCGGTGCGCCGGCGGGACTGCAGGAGTGCGCCGAGGTGGCCGTACTGGTCCGGCAACGCCTGCTCGACGACGGGCTGACCGCGGTGCCGGTCACCAGCGGCAGCAAGGGGATGCAGCTGTACGTCAGGCTCTCCGCAACGCAGTCCGCCGAGGTGGTGCACAGCTACGCCCGGCAGCTCGCGGAGTCGCTGGCGGCCGAACATCCGCTGGTGGTGGCCAAGATGGCGAAGGCACTGCGACCCGGCAAGGTACTGCTGGACTGGAGCCAGAACAACCCGGCCAAGACCACCATCAGCCCCTACTCACTGCGGGGACGCGCGCAGCCCTGGGTCGCCGCTCCGCGCACCTGGGACGAGGTCACGGCTGGCGAGCTCAGGCAGCTGACTGCCGTAGAAGTCCTGCAGCGCGTCCAGAACGGCGAGGACCTGGCAGCAGAACTACTCGGTGACGGGTTCCGGCTCGGCAGCTGAGGGCACCAGGCCCGCCCGCGCGGCGAGGGCACCCCCGAGCACGGCCAGCCCGATGCACACCAGAGCACCGAGAATGAGCGCCGCTGCCTCTCCGGCGGCCAGGACTCCCAACTGGGTGCCGATGGTCGCCGCGGCCACCGGAACTCCAAGCTGCGCAGCCCCCAACAGTCCCAACGACACCGGCTGCCCCAGTACGCGCATGGCCAGGTGGCTCACCCCGGCGCCGAGCCCAAGCGCCACGCCCACCACGATGAAGTGCGAGTGGCTACCCAGGTCCCGCAGGTTGAGCGAGGCGCCCAACCAGATGAAGAACACCGGCCCGAGAAATCCCTCAGTGAGGGCGAAGAGCTGCCTGGTCAATCGCCGCGGCGGCCCGACTGCAGCCACCGCCAGGCCGAGCGAGAAGCCGGCGAGCATGATCGACACGTGCGTCCGCACGGCCAGCGCGGCCAACGCGAAGAGCACCACGAGGCTGACCCTGAGCTCAACGGCGAAGCGACGATCCTCGGAGACCCGATGCACCCGGCGCCGAATCCCCGAGCGCTCCAACCAGCCGAACAGCAGGAACACCACCGCCGCTGCCGCGATGACCGCGGTCGCGCCGATCGCCGCGCGGCCGGCATGAGCCGGATCGATCACGAGCGGCAGCGCCACGATGCAGGCGGCGTCCGCCAGCGCGACCTGCGGCAGCAGCCCCACCACGGCAGGACCACCCAGGCCGAGCGATTCCATGATGGGCAGGACGAGGGCAGCCGACGACGATGCCATCAGTACGGCGTAGAGCGGAACGTGACCGGTGTGCAGGGTGGCGTTGATGAGCGCCGCCGCGCCGAGCGCGATCACCCCTACCGCCAATGCCCGAAGTGCCCCGGAGGGCAGGGCTGGGCGCATGCTTGGATCACGCAGCGAGACATGGGAACCGGCAACGAACATGACCAGGCCGAACCCGATGTTCGCCAGGACGGTGAAGACGGCCTCATGCGGTTTGAGGTAACCGATTCCGGTCGCTCCAAGGGCTATTCCGACGAGCAACTCGCCGAGCACCACCGGAAGGTGCCAGTTGCGGGGTGTCGCGAGCAGAGGTCCGGCAAGGCCGGCGGCCATGATGACCGCCAGCACGGTGAACGTCATCGGAGCCACCTTCGCAACGTCATCGCAGAACTGTATGCCGCACGCCCCGTCCGAAAGAACTTCGCCTGTCTAACAATCACATAGAATGAGTACGTGCCGGATCCCCAACAATCGCTGACCATCCCCACCGCTGGTCAACCGGCCGAACCAGGCTGGTTGCGTCGCCTTCTCGGGTACTGCCTGCGGCACAAGTTCGACCTGTTCGCGGCCTTCGGATCGTCGCTGGTCGGTGCCCTGGTGGCGGTGGCGGTGCCCTTGGTGATCAAGCACGTGATCGACATAGTCAGCGGGCCCGCGGGGCCGGCAGGACGGCCTTCGGTTGCACCCTGGGTGATCGTCCTGGTCGCCGCAGCCGCATTCCAGTACGCGCTGACGTTCTTTCGGCGCTTCGCGGCCGGCCGGCTGTCGCTGAATGTCCAGTACGAGATGCGGGCCGATATCTTCGCCTCCCTGCAACGCCTGGACGGTGCCGCGCAGGACGGTCTGCAGACCGGGCAGGTGGTGAGCCGATCGATCACGGACATCGGCCTGGTGCAGGGGTTGCTGGCGTTCACGCCGATGCTGACCGGCAACGTCCTGCTCTTCGCGATCTCGCTGGTTGCCATGCTCTGGCTGTCGCCGCTGCTGACCCTGGTGGCATTCGCGATCGCGCCGGCCCTGTGGTTCGTGGCTAACGCGTCGCGGCGCGACCTGTTTCCGGCCAACTGGGACGCGCAGCAACAGGCGGGTGACGTGGTCGGTCAGGTCGAGGCCGCGGTCACCGGGGTGCGCGTGGTCAAGGGCTTCGGTCAGGAGCAGCGGGAGGTCACCCAGCTGGCAGGCCGCGCAAAGTCTCTGTTTGCCTCCCGGATGCGGGTGGTGCGGCTGCAGGCCAAGTACACCGCGGCGCTCACCGCCATACCCGGCCTGGGTCAGATCGGTGTGCTGCTGCTGGGCGGCTGGTTGGCGCTGCACGGCCAGATAACCCTCGGCACCTTCCTGGCCTTCTCCACCTACCTCGGACAGCTCGTCGGCCCCGTCCGCCAGGTCACCGCGCTGCTCACCATCGGACAACAGGCGCGCGCCGGTGTCGAGCGGGTACTGGAGGTCATCGACTCCTCGCCGGCCGTCGTGGACTCCGACGATGCCCGCGATCTGCCGGCCGGGCCGGTCGGATTGGAATTCACCGACGTCCGGTTCGGCTACACGCGATCCAGCCCGGTCCTCTGCGGCCTGAACCTTTCGGTGGCGCCTGGTGAAACCGTTGCGATCGTCGGAGGTGCCGGCTCCGGAAAGTCGACCATCGCGATGCTCGTGCCGCGCTTCTACGATGTGCACGGAGGGTCGCTGAAGTTAGGCGACATCGATGTCCGCGACCTGCGCATGACCGACCTGCGGTCTGCGATCGGCATGGTCTTCGAGGACAGTTTCCTGTTTTCCGACACCATCGCCGCGAACATTGCCTACGGCAGGCCGGACGCGAGCCTGGACCGGATCGAGGCGGCCGCTCGGGCGGCTGAGGCGGACGGTTTCATCCGGCAGCTGCCAGACGGCTACGACACCCTCGTGGGCGAACGAGGTCTGACCCTGTCAGGCGGGCAACGGCAGCGGATCGCGCTTGCCCGGGCTCTGCTCACCGACCCGCGGATAGTGCTGCTCGACGATGCCACGAGCGCCGTCGACCCGCGCGTGGAAGCCGAAATCCTCGCGACCCTGCGCCATCTGATCGATGGCCGGACGACTCTGCTGATCGCACACCGTCGTTCCACCCTGGCCTTGGCCGATCGGATCGCGGTGCTGGACTCCGGCGTCGTGGTCGACATCGGCACGTTCGACGAGCTGATGGACCGTTGCCGGTTGTTCCGATTGCTGCTGGCCGGCCCCGGCGATGATGTGGAAGGCATCGACGCGGGCGAGCTGGTCAACGACGAGGTTCGGCTCGAGGCGCTACGGGCAGCGGTCGACCCTGACACCGGCATCACCCCCGAACTCTGGCAACAGCCGGAGGCAGCTTCGGATGGGGACGGCGAGGATGCGGTGCGGATTCGGCTGGCACTGGCCCAGGCGAACGCGGCCGGTCCTGGCCGCCCAGCTGGTGGCATGTTCGGCACCGCAGCGCCGGCCACCCCCGAATTGCTGGCACAGGTCGCCGCCCTGCCGCCGGCGACCGACCAGCCACAGATTCCGGATGCGTCGGCCGAGGCGGCGGATCCCGGGTTCACCCTCGGACGTCTGATTGCCCCGTTACGCGCCGTCTTCGTGCTCGGCATCGTGCTGATCGGTGCGGACGCGCTGCTGCAACTGGTGATGCCCTCATTGATCCGTACCGGCATCGACAAGGGCGTCGGGAACAAGGACAGTCATGTCCTGCTCATGGTTTCCGCAGTCGCGCTCGGGATCCTGGTGGTGGACTGGCTCGTCAGCATCGCCGGCCAGCGGGTCGCCGGGCGAACCGGTGAACGACTGCTCTACACCCTGCGGGTCAAGACCTTCTCCCACCTGCAACGGCTGGGGCTGGACTTCTACGAACGCGAACTCGGCGGCCGGATCATGACCCGGAT
>JBBQFE010000172.1:0-6388 GCA_038321605.1 Mycobacteriales bacterium
CGAGCTGGCTGAGGTCACCGAAGAGGGCATGATTCAGGGCCCAGGACGGAGCATTGATGTTGGCATCGACACCGGCTGGTGTCACGCGCAGGTACGGTTCACCGGCGTAACCGAGAATGATCAGCGTCTGGCGGGTGGAATTGGACACCTCGATCCACTCGCCGCGTGGATCGATCCTGGCCGTGAGACCGGGAGTGGCGGGACTGAAACCCGTGATGACCGATAGGTAGTTCGCAGCGTCCGGCACGGGGGTGCCGTTCACCGTGTGGGCCGAGGCAGGGATCACCGATCCGATCAGGGTGAACGCTGTGGCCAGCACGGTGACCGCGAGCGCCCTGACCGCGGCGCACCGCCACGTCCGCGCGGGTCGCGGTTGACCGGGCGCGCGCAGGGCCGAGCCGGATCGAACGTCGATCATGAGCCCCACCCCCCGAGATCACCGGCACCGTGAGTGCGGCCGCCGAACATCACGTTAGGCATCGTCGGCGAGGGAATCGGCACGCATGACGCGGTCGTCACGAGGATGGCTGAACATTCATCGGGCTGCTCATGCAGGTGCGGGCGAACGATGACAGTCCTGTCACGAGAATCGAGCAAACGCAAAATCGGCGTTAGTCTCCGAGAGCCCGATCCGTCCCGCCCGGGAGCGTCGCGGGTCATCGGGGGATGAGGCTGGTGGTCGCACTCTCACGTCGTCGCGCGGTGCTGGCCGGCGCCCTCGCCGGCATGGCATTCGTCATGATGATCGCTGCTCCCGCAGCCTCGGCGCATGCGGTCCTGCAATCGAGCAGCCCCTCCGGTGGCGCCCTGGTGCCCTCGGGCAAGCAGGTCCGGTTGGTGCAGCTGACCTTCGACGAACCGGTGGAAGCCAGCCTGGGGGCGATCCAGGTCATCGCCGGGGACGGCAACCGGGTCGACACCGCCACGGTGACCCATCCGGGTGGCAGCGGAAACCAGGTGTCGGTCGGACTCCGCGAATCCCTGCAGCAGGGCAGTTATCTGGTGCTGTGGCGGGTGGTCTCGGCCGACTCGCACCCCGTGCACGGGTCGTTCACGTTCGCGATCGGGCATCCCGGCGCGGTCGCAACCACCACCGGCGTCAGCTCGCCGTCGTCTGTCGCGGTGGTACTCGGCGCCTTCCGGTTCGCCGGCTACACCGGCCTGCTGCTGCTCGTCGGTCTGGCCTGCTTCTTGATTCTCTGCCAGCCCGCGCTGTGGCTTCGGCCAGCCGCACGTCGGCTGTGGACCCTCGGCCTCGCCGTCACGGCCGCTGCCACGGCGCTGGGCTTCGCGCTGCAGGCGGCTCTCGATATCGGTGGCGGCTGGGGGCAGGCGGTGAACCCGACGACACTGCAGGCGTTGGCCGCCACCCGGCTGGGTCATGCGCACCTGCTGCGGCTCGCGCTACTGGCGGTGCTGTGGCTGGCGCTACGCACACTGTCGGTCTTCGGCCGTGCGGCCAGGGTCGGTGTCACGCTCGGCGTGCTCGCCCTGATCGGAACCGTTGCTGCCGAAGGCCATGCGGGTCGGACGCTGCTGACCGCCGCCATCGACGCGGTGCACCTGCTGGCCGCCGGTGCCTGGCTGGGCGGCCTGACCGTCCTGCTGCTGCTGGTGCTGCCCGAACATCGTGGCGGCCGGGCCACGGCAGTGCCGTCGCGGGCCGTCCCGTTGAGCCCCCGGTCGGGTGGTGCCCCGTCACCAGCAGACCCGCTGGGGCTCGCCGTACTCGAGCGGTCCGAAGTGGAACCGGTGTCGTGGGCTCCGGTCCGCAGGTTCTCGACAGTGGCCGTCGGATCGGTCGCGCTGCTGGTGATGACCGGCGTCATTCAGTCGCTGCGCCAGGTGCCCGAGTGGGGAGCGCTGACCGCGACCGACTACGGCAAGCTGCTGTTGATCAAAGTCGGGCTGGTGGCTGCCACGCTGGCGGTTGCCGCGGTGTCGACGAGCGTGCTGCACGATCGGCTCGGTCACGTCCAGCCCGCGCGACGCGCTCGTATCCTCACCTGGACCGTCACGGCCGAAACCGCACTGCTGGTCGTGGTGTTGGCGGTGACCTCCGCCCTGGTAGCGACAACCCCGGCAGCTGCGGCGTACCGGCCGGCGCAGGAGCGGACGGTACATGCGGGATCGCTGACAGTGGACATCTCGGCCGTCGCTCCCGCCGCTCGGACGCTCGACCTGCACCTCTACTCCTACGGCGCGGACGGCACGCTGGCCGATGTCCAGAAGATCACCGCCGAAGCCACCGCGCTGGCGCGGGACGCCGGCCTCGGTCCCATCTCGGTGCCGCTGCTGCAGGCGGGGACCGGCCATTTCATCGCCAGCAGGCTCCTGCTGCCCCGAACCGGCACCTGGACGCTGACCCTGGTCGTCCAGGTGAGCGAGTTCGACGCATACACGACCACCACCTCACTCGTCGTCCGTTAGGAGGGCAACCGTGCACCGAGCAACCCCGTACGAAGCAACCACGTTCCGAGCAACCCCCTACGAAGCAACCACGTTCCGAGCAACCACTGGGCTTCGCCGACTGGTGGCCCTCGTGCTGACGTGCACCGTGCTTTCGGTGTCGGCTGTGGTGGGCGCGCCGGGGGCCTGGGCACACGGCGCCAACGGCCAACCCATCCCGGACGCGGCGCACTATCTGACCAACCTCAGCACCATCACGCCCGCGGTGGTCGGAGTGAGCGCCAAGGTGGATCCCCGCGGTGAATGGCTTTCGGTCACCAACGCCACCACCCAGACGCTCACCGTGCTGGGCTATGCCCGCGAGCCGTACCTGCAGATCGATACAACGGGGGTGTCAGAGAACTCCTACTCCCCCACGCTGGCCCTCAACCAGAGCCTGTTCGGCGACCTGAGCCAACTCGGGGACAGCGCCCTGCCGCCGAGCTGGCGGCACACCGGCACCGGCCGCGAAGTCCGCTGGCATGACCACCGAATCCACTGGATGGGCGCCGAAAAGCCACCCGTCGTCAAGGCCGCACCGGCGCAGGCCCACCTCGTCGGAAACTGGAACGTCCACCTGCTGTTGGGCAGCACGCCGATCACCGTCAGCGGCACCCTCAACTGGCTGCCCATGAAGCCGGCCACCAGCCAGTTCCTGAGGTACTTCCTCGTGGCGGACTCGCTCGCCCTGGTCGCTCTGGTCGGCGTGGGCGTCTGGTTGGTCCGCCGCCGGCGCAGCAACCACCGCGAGCCTATGACGACGGTCACACCCGTCGGCTGACGGGAACTGACCGGGGTCCACCCACGACAGTTAAGCCGACAGTCGAACCAGACCCCACCGCCCGCAGTGAGAGAGACCTCCGCCATGCATAGTCGTCGCCGCGCCGCCACCCTCGCCGCCACCGTGCTCAGCCTGTCGGCTGCCGGCACGCTGTGGGCCACCACCGCCTCGGCACATGTGACGGTGGCAGCACCCGGCGTGGTCGCCGGTGCCTCGGACGCGTCCATCACCTTCCGGGTTCCGGACGAGTCCTCGACCGCGGGCACCATTGGCGTGAAGGTGCAGTTGCCGACGGATCATCCGATAGCGGGCGTGCTGGTGGCGCCGATCCCCGGCTGGACCGCGACGGTCAAGAACACCACCCTCGCCACCCCGCTCAAGACCGACGACGGTGAGATCAGCGAGGTGGTGTCCGAGATCGACTGGACCGCCGGGTTCGGGTCCGCCATCAAGCCGGGCTTCTTCGGACAGTTCACGATCATCGCGGGCAAGCTGCCGGACGGCGTCTCCAGCTTGACCTTCAAAGCGGTTCAGACCTACAGCGACAACAGCACGGTGTCCTGGATCGAGCAGGCGGCACCAGGCAGCGCGGCCCAGCCCGAACACCCGGCCCCGGTGCTCGAACTGGCCGCCGCCACCCCTGACCCGTCCGCCTCGGCTTCCACCGCCTCAGCGGCTCCCGCCACCTCGGGCGCGGCGCCGTCCGTCAGCGCGGTGCCCGCAGCGGCAACCGGCAACGCGGCGAGCAAGTCCTCGGCTACCACCGGCATCATTCTGGGCGGCATCGGCGTGGTGCTCGGGGCTGCCGCGCTGTTCGTCGCGCTGACGCGTGGCAGGCGCACCCACCCTGATACCGCGGCCTGACATACCGCAGGCAGGAGACGGCCGGAAGTTAACGCACGGGCGTTACCGAACAGGCAGTTAACGCACGGGCGCTACCGAACCGACCCGATCCCGGGCTCGTCAGACATCGGCTCGGCCGACAGCTCATCGGGCATCAGGCCGGGGTGCCGGCGCATCCGCCAGATGAACCCGGCGCCGACGGTGAACACCAGGCAGTCCACACCGAGCACCACCTTGTCGATCGTCGAGAGGCCGCGCCGACTGGACAGCGGCAGCCAGCTCAGCGTTCCGCTGACGATGACCGGGGTGTTGCCGAGCAGCAGTCTGACGGTCCACTGGCCGACCACCTGACGTACGCCGGGATGCGCTGCGACATTCGGTGCCCGCCCGGCTCCCATCCAGTGAATCCGGTGGTCATGCCAACGGGCACCCCGACCGGCGGTCACCGCCTCCCACTTCGGCGGCAGATTCTCTTCTGTCGACTGGGAAAGGTCGGTGAACAGCGACTGGTTCAGATACACCGAGGGCGAGTTGACGTTCTGCTGCACGCCCTGGCTGTCGATCCGCAGGTACGGTTCCCGGCCGTAACCGAGGATGGTGAGCGTCTGAGCACTGGTGTTGCTGATCTGAATCCAGTCGCCGTGCGGATCCACCGTCGCGGTTACGCCTGGCAGCGCAGGGGAAACTCCGCTGACCTCGGTCAGGTAGTGCGCAGCCTCAGGGATCGGCGGGCCTAGCAGTGAATGGGCGTCCGCGGCAGGAGCGAACCCGGCAAGCGCGAACATCACCGCCAAGGACAACGCTGCCGCGCGGGCTGCCTGCTTCGTGCGCATATGCCCTTCCCCACCCCGGTCGTACGACGAGCTTGCACGTGCTTCACACGGATCATCTGTAGATGTGAACCGTCCCCCCACTTTCTGCCGAGCGCAAGGGGCGCGCGAGTCCTGACACTGAATCGCCGCCGGCCGCGTGGCATTGCATCGGTCGACGATGTTTGTTTGACTGCTGGCGGGCGATTGTTCCGTCCGTATGCTCCACATTCGCCCTACCCGTCAAGGGCTCGATGGAAGATCTGCGGTTACCGCCCGGCCGCAACCGGAGAGAAGGAAACCTTCATGCGTCTGTCCCGCAGGATCACAGCAACCCTGGCCGCGTCGGCAGGTCTGGTGCTCGCCCTGACCGCAACGGCGGCTGCCACCCCGTCCCATCAGCACCCAGAACCGCCTTCGTCATCCAAGGCCGCCTTCGACCACATCTTCGTCATCATGTTGGAGAATCACTCGAAGTCCAGCGTCATCGACGATCCCAACGCCCCCTACCTGACCAGCCTGGCGCACACCTATTCGATGGCGGACAACTACTACGGGGTGACCCACCCGTCCATGCCGAACTACCTGGCCACCATCGCGGGTGACAACTTCGGAATCCAGGACGACAACGACCAGAACGTCGTCAACCTCGACCGCACCAACCTGGTCGACCAGCTCGAGGCCAAGCACATCGGCTGGGACGCCTACCTCGACACGCTGCCTGCCAACAAGCTGGACCGGTTCGGACCGACGGTGGCGGGCACCCAGGTGTCGCTCTATGCCAAGAAGCACAACCCGTTCGTGCTGTTCGACGACATCAAGAACAACCCCGATCGGATGAGCCATGTTCGTGACTACACGCAACTGGCGACGGACCTGAACAGCAAGGGCGCCCCGCAGTTCGTCTGGATCACGCCCAACCAGTGCAACGACATGCACGGCGGCGTCTACACCGCGGTCGCCGGGCACCCGGAAACGCCGTGCGCCTACGGCACCACCAAGGACGACGCCAACGACGCGGCGCTCAAGCAGAAGGCCGACACCTTCGTCCGCGGCGCGGTCAGCACCATCACGAGTTCCAAGGCCTGGACGCGAAAGTCCGCCATCGTGATCGTCACCGACGAGGACGACTACACCGGCAACACCACCACCGGCGGTTGGGAGAGCCCGGCCGGCTGCTGTGACTCCCCGTACGTCGCCGCCGGTGACCCGCGGGTATCGGCCAGTTGGCCCGGCGGCACCTACGGCGGCGGTCTGATCCCGGCGATCGTCGTGACCGCCGACGGCCCTCGGCACGCCGTCGACCACACCGCCTACAACCACTACTCGCGGCTGACCACCATCGAGGACAACTGGCGGCTGGGCCACATCGGCCACGCCGGTGACACCGCCGGCGGGGTGCAGCCGTTCTCGGCGGTGCTCACCGGTCGCCACTGAGGCACCGGGTGCCGCAGCGGGCGCACTCGGCTCCCGCTCCGGCACTGGCCCGGACTCGGCCGCCTTCGAC
>JBBQFE010000173.1:0-6385 GCA_038321605.1 Mycobacteriales bacterium
GTGGGCTGAACGCAGCAGGGGCTCGACCCGCGACCAGCACGACCCACGCGCTACCCGACGTCGTGGCAGCGTACCGCCGCATCCCCAGCGGGGGTCGAGAGTGGGCGGCAGAGCGGACGAGCGGCCAGGGACGCGCATATCAGCTAGCTGACCACTCGCGGCCTTCGCTGGACAGCCACGCATAGTCGGCGTTATGGAGTGGACCTCGATGACCGCTCTGCCGCAGAACGGTGCACCGGCCGTACTGGAATGCGTCGCAACCCGACTTGGTCAGATCGAGCGTGCCGATTGGTGTCCCGGCCCCCGCCGGTGATCCTGCCTAGAGTTATGACGCCCTGGACCTGGCAGCCGGTGTGTTCGTGTTCAGGGGACCCGAGGCGAGTTGATCCACCCGGCGGAATCGGTCGGCAAATGTCGAGCCCAGGAGCTGAGAACCAGCACGCCACCGTGCAAATCATGGCCGACGGATCGGTGCCCTCGGCGCGAATCGAACGCGCGACGCCCGGCTTAGGAGTCCGGCGCTCTATCCCCTGAGCTACGAGGGCGGGGAGTGGCAGCCACGATTGTGCGACTGTGACATCGAGGATTCTAGGCGCTGGGGCATCCCATCCGTACGCCGGTCCAGATCCGGCCCCGACTGAGCCGATTACTTCTCGCGCCAGTTTCGGTACAGCTCGGCCAGCGCGCGCTCGGTCTCGCCGTCCACAGCAGGCGGCGCGGTGCGTTCGGCCAGCGTGACGGTGGCCCTGAGCTGCGCCAGGTACTCGGTGCAGTGTGGGCACGCGGCGAGGTGCGTCTCGAGCTGGACCCGTTGCCGATCGGGCAGCGCGTCGTCGAGGTAGTCGTTGATCAGGTCGATGGCCTCACGGCAGGCCAACCCGTCCCGGCGCCAGGGGAGTCTCATCGCTGCACCGCCCGCTCAAGGGCAGCTCGTACCCGGGCCCGACCGCGATGCAACAGCACCCGCTGGTTGGTGGCACTGAGTGCGAGCACGGCACACACCTCCTGCGCTGACAGCCCATCCACGACGCGAAGTGTCACCACCTGCCGCATGCCGGCCGGCAGTCCGGCAATCGCCACCCGCACAGCGGCGACGAGTCCCGAGTCGTCCACGTCCGACTCGATACTGCCAGACCAGCGACGTGGCGGGGTTGCCCACGATCCGTCCGCGGCGAACGGGTCGGCGAACACGTCCGGCCTCTGATCGGTATCCACCTGTTCCACCGGGATCATGCGGTGCTCCCGCTCGGCAACACTCCGGGCGCGGTTGGCGCAGATCTGAAACAGCCAGGTCCGCAGCGCCGCCCGTCCCTCGAACCGGTCCAGGCCACCGAGCACCGCCAGCCACGTCTCCTGCACTACATCCTCGGCAAGGTCGCGGCGTCCCACGAACGTGCCCGCCAGCGCCACCAGCCGCGAGTGATACCGCCGCACCAGCTCGGTGAAGGCAGTCTCGTCGCCGATGCGCAGCCGTGCCAGCAGCTGCGCATCCGCGTCGAGCTGCACTGCTCCCATAGTTCACGAGCCTAGGGACGGGCGGTCGGGCAAACCCTTACGAACCAAGAACATGATGCCCAGCAGAGCGCCAGAGCTGTAATGGATCGTCGTCCGCCGGGACCTACCGAAGACAACACCGTCGCCCGAAGGAGCCCGCAATGAAGCGCATGACCCGCATCGCCACCCTGGCCGCCCTGACCACGGCAACCGCCGGGCTGCTGGCCGCACCCGCAACAGCAGCCCCCGCCCAGCGGGCTCTCGCGCCGCACCACGCCGCCGGCACCGGATCCCCGGGCTCGGGTGACGGGCACTGGGCAACGAACGGCGTGCACGCGCTCTTCGTCCAGACCGACGAGGTGAGCGGCAACCACGTGGTGGCCTACCGCCAGCACGACGATGGCAGCCTGACCCTGCAGAACACCTATGCCACCGGCGGCAACGGCGGCGTCCTGCCGAACTCGGTCATCGATCACACCGCATCGCAGGGTGCGGTCACCTACGACGAGCAGCATCAGCTGCTGTACGTGGTCAACGCCGGCAGCAACACCATCTCGGTGTTCGCGGTGCACGGAACCGACCTGCAGCTTCGCCAGGTGATCGGCTCCGGTGGCACCTTTCCGGTGAGCATCGCGGTGCGCGGCGCGCAGGTGTTCGTGGCCAATGCCCAGCAGGGCGGTTCGATCCAGGGCTTTCTGGTGGCCGGCGGCCGCCTGATCTCGATCCCCCAGTGGAACCGTCCGCTCGGCCTGGACCCCACCCTGACCAACTTCACCCAGACCCCCGGCCAGGTGGCATTCTCGCCACGCGGCGATCAGCTGCTGGTGACCACGAAGGGCAACCGGCACAGCGTCGAGGTGTTCAACCTCGGCTTCTTGGGCACCCCGGCCGCGGCCCCGGTTGAGACGGTTCTTGCCGGCACGGCTCCGTTCGCCATCGCCTTTGACCAGCGCGGCAATGCCCTGGTCACCGACGGCGGCGCGGCCGCTTCGGTGATCACGCTGGCACTGTCGCACTCGGGTTCGCTGACCGTGCTGTCCACCGTCCCGACCGGTCAACGGGGCACCTGCTGGGTGGTGCGTGACGGCAAGTTCGCCTTCACCACCAACCCCGGCGGCCCGTCGGTGTCCTCGCTGGCGCTGACCGCCAACGGCGTGCCGAACCTGCTCGGCGCCACGCCCACCGATCCGGGGACGGTCGATGCGGCCGTCAGCCACGACGGGCGCTACCTGTACGTGGAGACCGGCGCCGGCGGCATCATCGATCAGTTCGCGGTGAACGGCGACGGCTCGTTGACTGAGATCGGTACGACGCCGGTGGCGAATGCGGCCGGCGCCGAGGGTCTGGCCACCACCTGATCCAGCGGCGGTGCGCCGAGCCCATCGTGGGCTCGGCGTACCGCTTCACCGATGGGCGTGCCGCTTCAGTGATCGGCGCAGCAGGGCGTCGGGTTGGGCGTCTCGAACGGTACGAGCGTCTCGCCCGCCGCCGGCTGAGTGTGCAGCACCAGGATGCCACCGACCCATCGGGGACGCAGGAATTGCCTTGTCACAATGGGCATTGCGTCGGTGGGAGGTCCGTCCGAGGCCAGCACCTGAACCCGTTCGATCGCCGAGGCGGCCAACAGCTCGGCCACGCTGAGGCGGTCTTGGATCGCATCTGCTCCGGGAAAGACCACCACCCGGCCGCTGCTGTGCTCGAGATGCGCCTCGATCACCCGCGCCGCCTCCGAACACAGCGCCGCGGCACCGTACCGCCGGTCGCCGAGCACCAGCCCGAGGTCGGCGTCCTGCGCACCCGCCGAGTCATGCACCGAAGTGGAGCGTGCCGAAGTGGAGCACTCCGAGAGCAGTGTCTGCCACAGGGTGTCTGCGTCCACTCCGGCAGCCTCGACGCTCAGCGCCACGTGCCGATCGGTCTGCACCTGTGCCCAGTGGGTCGCAACGGTCAACGACGAGGCGCCAGCTGCGGTGAGCAGCCCGGCAATGCGCTGGGCGAGCAGGTCGGCATCGCGTTCGTGCCGGCATCTCGGGTCGATCCCGGCGACCAGCCGAGCGGTGAGGCTCGAACCGGTCGCCGGGGCCGCTGCAGTGATGGTCATTTCTTGGGCAGCACCCACATGGGGTTGGTGTAGAACCACAGGTCCGCCCACGGGTCGGCGTCGCCGACCACGTCCATCACCGGGCCGGACGGATCGACCGCGGCACCGTTCAGACCGGCAGTCAGCCGGTTGCCGTCCGACCCGCGCAACCGCACGTAGAAGCCGTCGTCGAGGCGCCCGAGCGAGTAGCTGAGACTGATGACGTCGGTCTGGCCGCTCACGTCGTAGCTCTGGACGACGCTGGTGCCCGGTGCGCTGAACGTGTCACGATCGCTGGCGGCGCCGGTGACGGCACCCCGGATGACGTCGACCTTCGCCAGCTTCGGAACGAACTGCGACCAGTTCGGCAACTGCGCCGGCCGGATCCGGATGACCAGGGTCACCGGGGTGCCACGCCTGGCGCTCAACACGCCGCCGAGCGGCACCTCGTCGCCACCGGCACGCAGCCGGATGTCGAGCGAGTCGATCAGCGCGCCGTGGTCCACCCATACGCGTCCGGCGCGCAGGCCGTCCATCACCGAGGCGTAGGCGAAACTCGCCGAGCCGACGTGGGTCCGGCTGTAGAAGCCCGGCCAGAAGTCGCCGTTGCCCAGCTGCGGAGCGAGGATGTGCTCCGGGTCGTTGTAGAAACCGTTGTTGGTGAAGTCGCTGCCCGCGCCGCGCTGGGAGATGTCACCCCAGATCTGGTGGCTGTCGGAGTTGGCGGTGATCCACCAGGCCTTGCCCTCGGCGAGCATCGAGTCCCACAGCCCGCCGACCGTGGCCGTCATCCAATCGAAGCCACCGAAGGTCCGGTAGCTCTCCAACGGGTAGCCGGCGAAGCTGGCCACCGGGTCGGGGCTGTTGTCGTAGAAGCCGCGTCCCGAGCCGACGCCCGACGGCGTGGGAATGCCCGCCGCTTGGTGCCCGGGAGCACCCTCCATCCCGATGGCGATGCGGGGTTCGGCGTCGCGCCAGCCCCGGATCTCGTGCGGCGAGTCGATGCCCTTGCGCGCCGGGTGATTGGCCAGCATCAGGGCGTCGCTGACCTGCTTGGATTTCACCGCACTGGCCAGAAAGTGCAGGCCCGAGATGGCCAGCCCCTCATTCGTCGGGTTGTTCGCGGTGGCGCTGTTCACCACGCCGTCGTAGCTGTTCTCGAACTGCTTGAGCACCGACACCTCGTTGCGTCCGGGGTGGACGAAGACCGTGCCGTGCTCGGCCGCTGGGATGTTCCATTCCAGCCCCTGGAACACCAGCGTCTCGGCGACCTCCTTGCGGGCCGCGACGATGTCGGGGTTGACCTTCTCGACACCGATCTTGGCGTGCTGCACCGAACCGTGGTCGGTGATGACCATCCAGTCCAGGCCGAAGGCGTTGGCGTGGCGGACGTGGTCGATGACCCGGTACTGACCGTCGGGGGAGTACTGGGTGTGGATGTGGTGGTCACCGGCCAGCCACTGGAAGCCGCCCTTGGGTGAGCGTTCCGACGGGCTCTGGCTAGTCGTGGCCGCAGCCTGGCCGGCACCTGCCGCACCGAGCACACTGGCAACCCCGGCGCCGGCGCCGAGGACTCCGGCCGCGCGCAGGAAGGAGCGCCGGCCGAGCTGGCTCGGGCTCAGGTCGCCGTCGGACACTGCGAGGTCGAGCTCGGGGGCGACCGGACCTTGCTGGTCACCGTGGTCGTGACTGTGCGGGGCGTGCGCGTGTGCGTGGGCATCGGCGTGGTCGCCGGTTGCCTCGCCGCCGTGGTGGTGGGTCTGGTCGCCGTGATCGTGAGTCATCGAGCATCCTTCGCATCGAGATGGAGCGGTCGATTCGACGGTGCCGTGACGACGTCGCGACCAGGCGTCGCGCAGGTGAACACCGTCCGGCCTCGACGTGACAAAATGCTTGTAAAAGCGGTGTAATCCGCTCTCGGACGGCATCGGAAGTTCACCCAAAACGGGGCATGAAGTTCACCTGGCCCGTCCAGGCTGCTTGCTCGTGACCACAACCTCGCACCCCAGCGCGCACCCCAGCAGGCGAACCATCCTCAAGGGCGCGGCGGTGGCGGCCGCTGCGGTCGCCGCCGGTTCGGCCTTCCGCCCGTTCGACGCAGCAGCCGCGGAGGCTCCCGCGCACCAGGGGATCTTCGGCTACGGCGTTGCCAGCGGCGACCCCACCGGCGACTCGATCGTGCTGTGGACCCGGGCCACCCCGCCACGCCGGCGCCCTACGGACCCGGTTGCGACCCCGGGCAGTGGGCTCGGTGCGCCGCTGCGGGTGCAGTGGGAGCTGGCCAGGGACGAGGACTTCAGGAGCGTGGTCCGGCGCGGCCACGTCACCACTAGTCCGGCTTCGGACCACACCGTGAAGGTGGACGTCGACGGACTCAACCCCTACACGCGCTACTACTTCCGGTTCCAGGCCGGCGGCGAGTGCAGCCCGGTCGGCCGTACCCAGACCGCGCCGGACGAGCGGCACCGCACCCACGCGCTGCGCTTCGCGTTGGTGTCCTGCAGCAACTACACCGGTGGCTACTTCGGTGCCTACCGGGCGTTGAGCAAGCGCGATGACCTGGATTTCGTGCTGCACGTGGGCGATTACATCTACGAGTACGGCAACGGGGCGGACCGGTACGGCCCGGCTGCCCTGATCGGTAAGCGGGATGCGACGCCGCCGACCGAGACCATCGATCTTCGCGGCTACCGGCTCAGGCACGCGCTGCACAAGGCAGATCCCGACCTGCAGGCCGCTCATCAGCGGCACCCGTGGATCACCATCTTCGACGATCACGAGGTGGCCAACAACGCGTGGGCAACCGGTGCT
>JBBQFE010000174.1:0-6362 GCA_038321605.1 Mycobacteriales bacterium
GGCATCCTGGTCGCCGATCAGCGACGGGCGGCCGCGGATTCTGCGGAGGCGGCACGAACCACCGCCCGCAGCTGATCCGATCAGAGGCGCGTGGCCCTCAGAGGCGCTTGGCCCTCACAGGCGGTTGGCGCTCAGAGGCGGTTGGCGCTCAGAGACGCTTGTCGTAGGTGGCGAACAGCTTGTCCGGGCGGAAGCCCACCGATTCGTACAGGGCACCGGCGCCCGTCGGGTTGATCGAATCGACGTCCAGCTTGACGTCGCGGTAGCCGGCCGCGACACCGCCGCGCAGCACAGCAAGCAGGCACGCCCTGGCCAGGCCCCGGCCGCGCGCGGAGCCGATGGTGCCCACCCGTGAGATGTACAGCGTGCCCGCCTCGAAGCAGTTGGTCATCACGTACGCCTCGACCCGCCCGTCCGCGGCAACGCTGAGCATGCTGCCCTCGGGCCTGAAGGTGACGGAGTCCAGATCGTGCTGCCACTCCAACTCGCTCATCGGGGCGAACCCGAAGTGGGTGCTGAAGGCATCGTTGTGCGCGGCCAGCAGCCTCAGCGAAAATCCTGGGTGGTAGCGCGTCACCGGCACCGCAGGCTCCGGAAGCCGATCGCCCGGCAGCTCGCGGCGCATGGTCTGGAAGTACCGGACGCACTCGTAGCCACGGGCCTCCAGCATCGGTCGAACCGGATCACCTTCCAGGCCGCCCGAGGCACCGAAGACGAGTGGCACTCCCGGGTTGCGTTCGCTCGCCGCGGCACGCGCACGGTCCTCCAACCTCGACATCAGCGCAGTGCCGATCCCGCGGCGGCGGTACTCGGGATGAACCCCACCCTCGAGGAAGATCCGCACCCTGCCGTCGTTCAGGCCGTCCCGCTGTCTGACCCTGCCGTAGCCCACCAGTTCGCCACGGTGTCGCACCGCGACGGTGTCCAGCGACGGCTCGAACCCGGCACCGGTCAGTTCCTCGACCAGCTGCTCGGCGGTGTAGCGCTCATCGATGCCGTCCGCGGTGAGGATCGCTGCGACCAGCACCGCCCACTCATCGGCCTGCTCGACCGACAGCGCCGACCACTCGTACCCGTCGCTCACGCCAACCCCATCAGTTCCGCACCGTTGTGCCAGAGCACCCGTCGCAGCCAATCATCACCACAGTCCCACTGCAGAAGCGACTGAATTTGGTTGGCGTAGCTGTACGGGATGTTGGGAAAGTCGCTGCCCAGCACGATCTTGTCGGCCAGGTCCGCATAGCGCGAGATCACCCTGGCCGGCAGCGGCGCCAGCGCATTCATGAAGTCGGTACCGACCATCGTGGTGTCCAGTCGGACGTTGCGGTACCGCTCCGCCAACGCCAGGTGCTCGGCGTACTCGGGCGCACCGGCGTGCGCGATCACCGCCGTGAGCCCGGGATGCGCCGCCAGCACCTGCCCGAACGGGCCGGGACCGGTGTGCCGCCCGGGCATCGGACCCGAGCCACAGTGCACCACCACCGGCACCGCTGCCTCGCTGAGCATCCCCCACACCGCGTCGAGTTCGCTGGCCGCGGGGTCGAAATCGCCGACCTGCACGTGCACCTTGAAGATCCGCGCGCCGGCTTCGATCGCGGCGCGGACGTACGCGGGCGCGTCGGGTTCGGGGTAGAAGGTGGCGCTGCGCACCGCTTCTGGGTGAGCGTCGGCGAACTGGCCACACCAGTCGTTCAGCCACGCCGCCATCCCGGGCTTGTGCGGGTACGCCAACGTCGGAAAGTTGTGGACGCCCAACGCCTGCAGGGTCTCGATCCGGGCGGCCTCATCGAGTTTGTACTGGATCGGCCAGGGCATTCCGTAGTTGACGTCGGCCTCGTCGAAGTACTGCCAGACCTTGGCGAGCATCCCCGGCGGCAGGAAGTGCACGTGGATGTCGGCGAGCCCGGGCAGACCGAGACCCCGCCATACGGCCGGTACGTCGGCGTCGGTCAGCGGCGGCATGCTCAGTCCGTCATGCCCTTCGCGCGCCGTCCCAGCGCCTTGCGGATATCGCGGTCGGCATCCCGCTTGGCGAGATCCTGCCGCTTGTCATAGGACTTCTTGCCGCGGGCCAGCGCGAGTTCGACCTTGACCTTGCCGTCGAGGAAGTACAGCGACAGCGGGACCAGGGTGAGCCCCGATTCCTTGGTCTTGCCGATCAGCCGCAGGATCTCACCCTTGTGCAGCAGCAACTTGCGGACCCGGCGCGGCTCGTGATTGGTCCAGGAGCCCATCTCGTACTCGGGGATGTGCACGCCGTGCAGAAAGATCTCGCCGCCGTCGATGGTCGCGAAGCCGTCCACCAGCGAAGCGCGGCCCAGCCGCAGCGACTTCACCTCGGTACCGCGCAGCGCGATGCCGCACTCGTACACGTCCTCGACCGCGTAGTCGTGCCGGGCCTTCTTGTTCTGGGCGATCAGCTTGCGAACCGGAGCCTTGGCCGGTGCCGTCTTCGAGACCGGTGGTCGGGTCGGGTGCAGGGTTGCGGCCATAACGTCCAAACTACAGTCGGACGGCCAACCGCAATGTCGCCCAGGCGGTCAGCGCGGACAGCACGATGCCCGACACCAGGCCGACACCGCCGGCCACCAGCACGTCGTTGAAGTCGAGCTTCGGCAGCACGCCGGCCGACACCTGTTCACCGAAGACGCCGTCGAGGATGAATTTCTTGCCGGCCCAGTCGAGCCCGATGGCGATCAGACCACCTGCCAGCGCCGCGATGATCGCCTCGATGATGAAGGGCAGCTGGGTCATCAGCCTGGACGCCCCGACCAGTCGCATGATGCCGGTCTCGTTGCGCCGCTGGGCGGCCGCCACCTGGATGGTGTTGGCCATCTGGATGATCGCGCAGATGCCCACGATGAAGGCGACCACCCTGGCTCCCCATTTGGCGGAGTCGAACAGGTTGAGCATGGTCTTGAGGCTGGCGTCCTGGTTCTGCACGCCGTCCACGCCGGTGGTGCTGCTGTACTTCGCGGCGGTCGGCAGATAGCCGGTCTTGAGGTCCTTGAGCTTGAGGGTGAAGGACGGCGGGAAGATGTTCGAGCCGGCCTCGTCGACCAGCTTGTCGCCCAGCAGTTGCTTGCCACGCGCGGTGGCCTGCGCCTCACTGATGAACTGGTAGCTCTTCACCAGCGGGTCGGCGGTCAGCTCGCTGCGGATGGAGTCGACCTGAGCCTGAGTGACCTTGCCCTTGCACTTGGAGCCCGGTTGGCCGACCGCGAAGTCGGTGCACAGGAACACCGAGACGTTGATCTTGTCCTCGTACAGGGTCTTGAACTTGTTGATCTCCTTGCCGATCAGGAACGCCCCGCCCAGAAAGGCGAGGGAGATGCCGGTCGACAGCACCAGGGCAACCGTCATGCTGACGTTGCGACGTAGGCCAGTGGCCACGCCTGACATGAGGAAACTCGCGCGCATGGTGTCCTAACTTCGTTTCGGTGTGAGCAGTTCTGGAGCTGGGTCAGCGGCCGATGCCGTAGACGCCCCGGTTCTGGTCCCGGACGATGTGGCCGAGGTCGAGTTCGATGACCCGACGACGCATGGCATCGACGATGTTGTTGTCGTGGGTGGCCATCACGATCGTGGTGCCCTTGCGGTTGATCCGCTCCAGCAGGCCCATGATGCCCTGGCTGGTGTCGGGGTCGAGGTTACCGGTGGGCTCGTCGGCCAGCAGGACGAGCGGCCGGTTCACGAACGCCCGGGCGATCGCCACCCGCTGCTGCTCGCCGCCGGAGAGCTCGTTGGGGTAACGGTGCGCCTTGCCGTCCAGGTTGACCATTTCGAGGACCTCGGGCACCGAGCGCTTGATGGCGCGCTGGGACTTGTTGATGACCTCGAGGGCGAACGCGACGTTCTCGAAGACCGTCTTCTTCGGCAGCAGCCGGAAGTCCTGGAACACGCAGCCGATCCCGCGGCGCAACTCAGGGACCTTGCGGCCGGGGAGCTTGGCGATGTCCTTGCCGTTGACGATCACGCTGCCCTTGGTCGGGGTGTCCTCACGCAGCAGCAGGCGCAGCACGCTGGACTTGCCCGAGCCCGAGGCACCGATCAGAAAGACGAACTCGCCCTTCTCGATGTCCAGGGTGACACCGTCCAACGCGGGACGGGTGCTGGCCGGATAGATCTTGGTGACGTTCTGGAGCGCAATCACGGAATCCGATCCTACCTGCCGGTAGCCACATGACCGGTTTGCACGCGTTTTGCTGGGGTGCGAGTCGCGCCGGTACCCGTTCTTCTCAGGTGCGAGTCGCGCCGGTGCGCTCAGTCAGCTGATCTGCGCCAGCGGATGCCGGCTTCGATGAACCCGTCGATGTCACCATCGAGCACCGCGGCGGGGTTGCCCACCTCGTACTCGGTCCGCAGGTCCTTGACCATCTGGTACGGGTGCAACACGTAAGAGCGCATCTGGTTGCCCCAGGACGAGCCGCCGTCTTTGAGCGCGTTCATCTTCGCCTGCTCCTGCAGCCGCCGGACCTCCAGCAGCTTGGCCTGCAGCACCGCCATCGCCGAGGCCCGGTTCTGGATCTGGCTGCGCTCGTTCTGGCAGCTCACCACGATGCCGGTGGGCAGGTGGGTGATGCGGACGGCGGAGTCGGTGGTGTTGACGCCCTGGCCACCGGGGCCGGAGGAGCGGTAGACGTCCACCCGAAGGTCATCGTCGTTGATCTCGACGTGGTCGGACTGCTCGACGACCGGCAGCACCTCGACGCCGGCGAAACTGGTCTGGCGGCGGCCCTGGTTGTCGAACGGGCTGATCCGCACCAGCCGGTGGGTGCCCTGCTCGACCGACAGGGTGCCGTAGGCGAAGGGCACCTTGACCTGGAAGGTGGCGGACTTGATGCCGGCCTCTTCGGCGTAGGAGGTGTCCAGCACGTCCAGGGGGTAGTTGTGCCGCTCGGCCCAGCGCATGTACATCCGCAGCAGCATCTCGGCGAAATCGGCGGCATCGACCCCGCCCGCCTCCGAGCGGATGGTCACCAGCGCCTGCCGTGAGTCGTACTCGCCGCTGAGCAGGGTCTGCACCTCCAGCTCGTCGACGGACTTCTTGAGCTTCACCAGCTCGGCCTCGACCTCGGTGACGGTGTCGGCGGCGTCGTCGGCGGTGGGATCGGCCTCGGCCATGTCCCAGAGCAGCATCGCGTCGTCGAGCCGGCCGCGCAGATCTTCCAGCCGGCGGATCTGGCCCTGGCTGTGGCTCAGCGCCGAGGTCACCTTCTGCGCGTTCTCCTGGTCGTTCCAGAGCTCGGGGTCCGCGGCCTGGGTCTCGAGCTCGACCAGCCTGGCCCGCAATTTGGGCAGATCGAGGACGGTTTCGATACTGACCAGGGTGGCGGACAGCTCTTTCAGTTCAGCGGGTACGTCGGTCACAACCACCCAGACTACGGGGTGCCGACCCGGGCGGCGTCAGTCGAGCCGCCCCTGCGCTGTGGACGTGGCATGCTGGGTGACGCCCGCCCCGCGGCCGATGACCGCACCGAAGGCGACCTTGGCCACACCGGTGCACGCGAGCTGCACCGATCTCCCGTCGGCACCCAGCTGGGCCACCGCGGTTATGCCGGCCCTGGCCGGGTCGGCCCGCAGGTAGCTGGTCACCGCCTGCTGCACCGCTTCCAGCGGCAGCGTGCTGCCGAGCTGGGTGGCCCGCGCAGCCCCGGTGTCGACGGCATTGGACGCGGCGATCGCGGCTCCGTCGCAGACGCTCTGCAGGGCTCGCTGCCGGGTGAACACGTCGCTGGCGAGCACCGCGCCTGCCACGAACAGGAACGCGATCAGGTAACAGCCGAGGATCAGCGGAATCGTCGAGCCCCGATCATCGCCTGGTGTTGGTCGCCTCATGGCGCGGTCCGGAATTCATCGAGATGGACGACGTACCTGCCGACGAGCGTGATCGCCCGGCCGGCCACGATGCTGGGGATGCCGGGCAGCTGCTGGTGGCCGATCACGCACACCGCGAAGTCCGCGCCCGCTGTCAGCGCGGGCTCGATCCCCTCAGCCTGGCAGGACGCGCCCGCGGGGACGTACCGCACGTCGACGTCGCTTACTGCGAGACCCTGACTGGCCAGGGCGATCCGCAGCGCGGCGCTGGCCCGAAGATCGACGTCGCTGCCGGACGGAGTGCTCGCGATAGCTCGGCCGACGTCACGGGCGGCATCGGTCAGCGCCAGCCGGCCGCGCTGCACACCTGCCACCGCGACGGTCAGGTACACCAGCGGAACGAGCACCAGCAGGGCGACGAAGATGAACTCGATGACGGCGTTGCCGGCGTCCTGCGTCGCAGCGCCGCGAGTTGCGGACGCGGGCAAGCCGGCTTGCCTGCGCCCGTCGAGGGTCTTTCTGCGACGGGGCGGCGGGCGAGTCAT
>JBBQFE010000175.1:0-6315 GCA_038321605.1 Mycobacteriales bacterium
GATGGACACCTTCCATCGAGGTGATCGCAACGATCCTGCCGCCCGCCCCGGGTAGCCGAACGGCGCCGGCGCGTAGCAGTGGCAGCGCGCGGGCGACGAGCGCGAAGGGCGCCCGGACGTTGACTGCGAACTGCTTGTCGAAGCGTCGCAGCGGGTAGCCGTCCACCGGTCCCGCGGAACCGACCCCGGCCGCCAGCACCATGGCGTTGAGGTCTGAGAAGACCTCGCGATGGCCGTCCACGGCGGCCTGCGCGATCGTTTCGTCAGCCAGGTCACCGGCCGCGACATGCACGGTTGCACCGAGCGATTCGAGCTCCTGCCTGACCTGGTCGAGTTGGTCTGCACCGCGGGCACACAGGGTCAGCGACCACCCCAGGGCAGCGAGGTGGCGCGCCACTCCGAGGCCGATTCCCCTGCTGGCGCCGGTGATGAGGGCGCTCGGCCGCTCGGCTGTCATCAGCTGTCGCCGAGCGCGCGCAGGCCCGCCGCGACCAGACCGGGCACCGCCAGCGCGGAGGTGGCATAACCAGTTCCGGTGCCGGCCCCGGCAAGGTGGCGGGAGGCGATTCCCTCGGCGATGACTGCCAATTTGAAGAATGCCAGGCCCAGGTAGGCGTCGAAATCACCCAGGTCTCGTCCGGATAGCGCAGCGTAGTCCCGCGCCACAGCCCGTGCATCGGGCCAGCGCACGCTCGTCGAAGCACCGGGTTCGCCGACCACATGATCGAAGTCGGGATGCTGGTAGGCGCACATCATCGCGACGTCGGTGATCGGGTCGCCGATGGTCGACATCTCCCAGTCCACCAGTGCCACCACCCGGTTCAGGTGGTGCGGATCGAGCAGGGTGTTGTCGACCCGGAAGTCGCCGTGCACGATGGTGGGGGACCCGTCGGCGTGCGGCGGCCGGTCCCGCAGTTTGCCGAACAACCGCTCGACATCGGGCAGGTCCCGGGTGGCGACGCGAAGCCATTGCCGGTGCCACAGGGCGATCTGCCGTTCGGTGAAGCCCTCCGGACGTCCGAACTCTGCAAGCCCGACCTCGAGGTGGTCGACCGCGTGCAGTTCGGCCAGCACCCTGATCAGCTCGTGGTGGACGTCCAGCAGCTCGGCATCGGTCAGCGCGACCAGGTCCTGCTGGGTTCGCAGGACCTTGCCGGGGACGAAACCGACCAGTGTGAACGGCGCTCCGATGACCCCGGGATCCAGGCAGTTGAGCACCGTCGGTGCGACGGGAACACCCGTTGACTGCAGGGCATCGATGATCCGGTACTCCCGTCCGACGTCATGCGCCGACGGGGTCAGCCCGGCGATGGGTGGCCTGCGCAGCACCCAGCTGGTCGCCTCGTCGAAGACCCGATAGGTCAGGTTGGAGCGGCCACCGGTGATCACTGTCGCGCGCAGCTCGCCGGTCAGCGCGATGCCTTCGGCGACGAGATGGTTCCGCAGCGCGGCCAGGTCCAGGGCGGCCAGCGGGTCGTTGGGCTGGGTCATGCCCGATCCTGCATGGCTTCTCTGGCACGGCGGGCGGCCCGTTTGGCCAGTGCCCAGCGGTGCACCTCCGACGGCCCGTCGTAGATGCGGAAGGGCCGCACCTCCCGGTAGATGCGAGCCAGCGGCAGATCCTCCGAGACACCGAGACCACCGAAGATCTGAACCGACCGGTCCACGATGCGACCGATCGCCTCGGACACGAAGGTCTTCGCGATCGAGACCGAGTCACTGCTGGGCAATCCCTGG
Source organism: Mycobacteriales bacterium (assembly GCA_038321605.1). Lineage (GTDB taxonomy): Bacteria > Actinomycetota > Actinomycetes > Mycobacteriales > Jatrophihabitantaceae > Jatrophihabitans_A. Next base: position 1,738 of record JBBQFE010000175.1, read on the forward strand.
TCCAGGTCCCAGCAGGCGCGCAGGATCAGCGACCGGGATGCGGCCAGGTCGATCTCGGAGTCCGCGATCATCTGCTGGGTCATGCCGAGTTCGGAGAGCCGGGAACCGAACGCCTTGCGGTGCACCGCGCGCTCGACGGCGAGCTCGTGGGCCCGGCGGGCGGATCCGAGCCAGCGCATGCAGTGCGTCATCCGGGCCGGACCGAGTCGGACCTGGGCATAACGAAAGCCCTCATCCAGCTCACCGAGGATGGCATCGTCGGACACCAGGCAGTTGTCCAGCCGCACCTCGCAGTGGCCACCCGCCATTGACTTGTCCATGGTGGGGATGTGCCGCTCCACGATCAGGCCGGGGTTGTCGGCATCGACCAGGAACATGGTCGCGCCACCGGCATCACCGACCGCGCCGGACGTTCGGGCCATCACGATGGAGAACGCCGCGCCGTCGGCACCGGTGATGAACCGTTTGAAGCCGTCGATCCGCCAGCCGCCGGCAACCCGGGTGGCCTGGGTCTGCAGCACCCGCGGATCCGAGCCGGTCCCTGGTGCCGGCTCGGTCATGGCGAAGGCCGAGCGGCTGCCTCCGCGCGCCAGCGGCTCTAGGTACTTCTGCCGCTGCTCCGGGTTGGCCACCTGCGCCAGCAGGTGCTGGTTCCCCTCGTCAGGCGCGGCACAGTTGACGGCGATCGGGCCGAACAGCGAATAGCCGGCCTCCTCGAACACCGGGGCGCGTTCGACCATGTTCAGGCCGTGGCCGCCGAACTCTGCCGGCAGGTGCGGCCCGAACACGCCAGCCCGCCTGGCTGCATCCTGCAAGCGCAGCCGCCAGTCGTCGCCGGCGGGCGCTATTCCGCCGTGTTCCTCCTCGACCGGCAGCACGGAATCGGCAATGAAAGCACGGGTCTTGTCGACCAGGTCGGTGGTGGTGGGAGCAAAGTCGAGATCCATGGATCGGAGCCAATCGCCAACGAATGACCATTCGTACGAATGGTCATTCGTTCATCGGACCAGACGGCGTGCGCGATGTCAATCGACCTGTGGGTCAGCGCACGCTCAGTTGATGCTCGGCCATGTCGGCGTAGTGGCGGGCGATCTCGTCCAGCGACAGCGGGCCGTCCTCGCTGTACCACTGCGAGACCCCGATCCCCATCTCCAGCAGGGCATAGGCCGACAGTTGGGGGGAGGGGGTCTCGAAGTCGCCCGACCGCACGCCGGTCTCGATCAGCGACTGCCAGCCGCGGGCGTAGTCCCGGCGCAGCTTGCGGACGATGCCCTGGGACGGCTCGTCCAGGCTTGCGATCTCGCGGTTGCCGACCCGCACCTCGCGGCGATGCGTGCCGTGGTAGCGCACGTGTGCCTCCATGGCCGCGCGCAGTTGCTCGGTCGGCGATCCGGTTGCCGTTGCCTGGCCGAAGCCGACGAGCAGTTGCCGCATGGTCGTGACCATGATCGAGGCCAGCAACTCCTGCTTGGAGTAGACGTGGTTGTACAAACTCGAGGCCCGCATGCCGACCAGGCGCGCGATGTCCTCCATGCCGGTGCCGTGGTAGCCGCGGTCGGCGAACAGTGTCAGGGCGGCCTCGGCAATCTCCGCCTTCCGGGTCGGCGGAACGCCAGCACCTGCACCTGCACCTGCACCTGCATCAGCACCAGCACCTGCACCGGCAGCTGCCGCAGCTCCGGCACCGGCGTCGCGGCCGGCGGACTGCCGCCGCGGCCGAACCGGGCCCGGCTCACCCGGTGGACTGCTCATTCGGCCATCCTCGCATCCCGGGGCCTCGCGGGTGCCGTGACCTGGGGGCCGACGGCACCCGCCCGAGTACCGGTCAGGCGGCGATGGCCGACTCGGCAGGCAGATCGTCGCGCTTGGCGTTGATGAACACCACGATCGCGATGGCTGCTGCGACGAGCAGGCCGACCCCGATGCTGAATGCCACGTGGTAGCCGTGGATGTAGGCCAGCGGGGTCTGGATCTTCAGGTCCTGTGGCGTCTTGACGTTGCTGGCGAGGTAACTGGTCACCGCGCTTGCGTAGAAAGTGTTCAACAGTGCGGTTCCCAGCGAACCGCCGACCTGCTGGCTCGTGTTCAGCATCGCACTGGCGACCCCGGCGTCGTGGTTGGCCACGCCGATCAGGGCCAGGCTGGACAGCGGTACGAAGACCAGTCCCAGGCCGACGGACAGCAACAGCTCGCCGGGCAGGACGTGAGTGAGCCAGCTCGACGTGTCGCTGATGAAGGTGAACAGGAACAGCCCGAGGGCGGCCATGATCGACCCGATGACCATCAGCGGTTTGGGACCGGTACGCGGCAGGATGTTGGACACCGCACCGGCGGTCACGATGATGCCGGCGCTGAACGGCAGGAACGCGAAGCCGGATTTCAGCGGGCTGTAGCCGAGGTTGGCCTGGAAGTAGTAGGTGAGGAACAGGAACATCGAGAACAGGCCGGCGCCGACCAGGAGCGAGGCCAGGTAGGACCCGCCGCGATTGCGGTCCAGCACCACCCGTAGCGGGAGTAGCGGGTTCGCCGAGCGTGATTCGACGACCACGAAGGCCACCAGTAACACAGCCGCGAGGGCGAGAAAGCCGAGTGTTTGAGGCGAAAGCCAGCCGACACCCTGCTTGGCTGCCTCGGTGAAGCCGTAGACCAGGCTGACCAGTCCGCCGGTGACCAGTACCGCCCCGGGTAGGTCGTACTTGGTGTTGCCGTGGGCCTTGCTCTCGTGCACGTAGTACACGGCACCGGCCGCGGCGAGCATCGCGATGGGCACGTTGACGCCGAGGCACCAGCGCCACGAGGCGTACTCGGTCAGGACACCGCCGACGATCAGCCCGATCGCCGCTCCGCCACCGGAGATCGCGCCGTACACGGCGAATGCCCTGGCCCGCTCGTGGGTTTCGGTGAAGGTCACGGTGATCAGCGAAAGGGCCGCAGGCGCCAGCAGCGCCGCGAAGGCCCCCTGCAGCGCTCGTGCGCCGAAGAGCATCGCGGCGTTCTGTGCGATGCCGCCGAGTGCGGAGGCCGCAGCGAAACCGCCCAGGCCGATGATGAACATCTTCTTGCGACCCACGTAGTCAGCGATTCGGCCGCCGAGCAGCAGCAGCCCACCGAAGGCGAGGGTGTAGGCGGTGACGACCCACTGGCGGTCGACGTCGGAGATGTGCAGGGCGCGTTGGGCCTGCGGCAGCGCGATGTTCACGATGGAGGCGTCCAACACCACCATCAGCTGCGCGGTTGCGATGACGCCGAGGGCGATCCATCGTTTCGGGTCGGCCGCCGGCGGATCGGCCGCCGCCGTCTGGTCGAGGTCGAGTTCTGGGTTCATCAGAGATCCTTCGTACGGCCGGGGTTGCCGGGCTGGGCGTGCTTGTCGGGTTCTCGTAACAACAGGGGGAGCAGCACGTCATCGACGATGCGCCGCAGGAAGGCCTCGTTCACCGGTTCGCCGGCCATCATCAGGCGCATGAACACCATCGCCGGAGCCACTTCCTGGAATAGTTCGACGTCGGCGGTGGGTGGCAGTTGGCCGCGCTCGATCGCTCGCCGGATCCACTGGCGGGCCGCTGCGTGCTTGACGTCCAGCATCTGGCTGCGAACCACGCGTGCCAGCTCGGCGTCGTGGTGCATGGCATTCATCAGGCCGATTGCCAGCGCGACGTCCTGCTGCGCCATGTCCTTGGTCATGCGACGCAGGCCGGTGAGCAGATCCTGACGGATGTCGCCGGTGTCGGGCAGTGGCTCGTCGGCTCGCATACGGCACTTCATCGCGTCGGCCAGCAGCTCGGCCTTGGACGGCCATCGGCGGTAGAGCGTCGCCTTCGAGGCCTGCGCGCGCGCCGCGATCGCTTCCATGCTGACGCGGTCGTAGCCGATCTCAGAGATCAGGTCCAGCGCTGCTTCGAGGATGACCGGATCTCTGGTGGGGTCCAGCGAACGGCCGGGAGCCCGCGCCGGATCGGCCTGCTCGTCGTTCACCATGTCGCCCCCACTGGGTTCACGGTAATCACCGATGATGCGAAACGCAACCGTATCGTTTCGCAAACCCGGTTTCGCCGACCAGTGTGCGCGCCGGTCGGCAGGCGGGTCACGCAAGCACCCGCACTGCAGTGCCCGCCGTAGCTGTCAGCGCCTACCCGGTCGGTTCGCACCGGTGGGATCGACGTCTTTGACGTTGGACGATTCCACGCCTGATGCGGTCTCGAACAGGGGAGCGACGAAGGCAGCGATGGCGCCCCCGATCAGGGGCGCGACGATGAACAGCCAGACGTGCGAGACGGCGTGACTGCCCGCGAACAGCGCGGGTCCGACGGAGCGGGCGGGGTTGACCGAGGTGCCGTCCAGCGGGATACCGACCAGATGGATGACCGTTAGCACCAGGCCGATGGCAAGGCCGGCAAAGCCCGGTGCCGCGGCGCGGCCGGTCACGAGCAGTACCACGAACACCAGCAGGAACGTAAGGATGATCTCCAGCAGGAAGGCCCCGCCGCCGCTGATCGACTTGCCCCAGTCGTTGGTGCCGAGCGCCCCCGTCTGGTCGGTGACCTTGCCGAAACTCGAGGTCATCAGCTTCAGCAGGGC
>JBBQFE010000176.1:0-6303 GCA_038321605.1 Mycobacteriales bacterium
ACTAGTGGCGCCAGGGGCCGCCGCGGCCCGGCCCGGGCTGCAGGCGCAGCGGCACCGGCCGCGGACCGAGCGCGGTGATGGTGTGTTCGGGCGCTCCCGAGTCGGTGATGACGAGCCGCAGTCGCTGCCGGAGCGGGGACGCCGTCGGCCGTTGGATTTCCGGTAGCACCGCTCGGGCTGCCGCGGTCAGGTCGCCGGCCAGATCCGCCGGTAGTTGCCGCCCGAAGAGTTCGACGGCCGAGGACGACAACCGCGCGAGGTGATCACTCAGCCCCACGACGACGCCGTCGGCCACCAGCATGGTCTCCAGCAGGCCGGCGGACGGATCGACGCCGTCCGGTTGGCTCAGGCCGTCGGTCTCGGCCACGACGCCACCCAGACGCAGTAGCGGCGCAGCCTTGATCAGGCATTCCTGCCACTCGAGCATCGGGACCGACTCGGCGGTGATGCCACCACCGACGCCCAGCTCGAACCGGGTGTCGGTGGACCGGGTGTCGGTGGACCGGGTGTCGAACTCGAACGTCCGGATCGCCACGCTGAGGACGCTCGTGTCGTTGGCGGCGTGGTAGCCGATGGCTCCGGTGAACGCGCCCCGAGGGCGGCCCTCGAGCTCCGCGATCAGGGCGACCGCGCGGATCTTCGGCGCACCGGTCACCGACCCCGGTGGAAAGCTCGCTGTCTGCAGATCGAGAGGGCCGCGGTCAGCGGCGAGGGTGGCGCTGACCGCGCTGACCAGGTGCCAGACGCCCGGAGCCGGTTCGATCGCCAGCAGTTTGTCGGTCCGTACCGAGCCCGGCTCGGCGACCCGGGACAGGTCGTTGCGCATCAGATCGACGATCATGATGTTCTCTGCCCGGTCCTTGGCCGACCGGCGCAGCAGCACCGCGTCCGGATCGTCCAGCCGATCACCGCACACCGTCCGTTGCCGGGTGCCCTTGATCGGTTCGCTGCGTACCCGCCGACCCTGCCGCTCCAGCATCAGCTCCGGACTGAAGCTGACCAGGGTCTTCGACGGCGTGTGCAGATACGCCGCGTAGGCAGCGTTGTCGGCTCGCAACGCGACGAGGCCGGATGCGAACAGATCCAGCGGTGATCCCTCGAGACGGCCGTCGAAACGAGCGCAGACGTTGACCTGATAGAGGGCACCGGACCGGATCGCCGCGATGGCGCGCTCGACAGCGGCCAGGTGGGCGTCCCGGGCGGTTCTGCTGACCGAGTGGAACCTCGGGCGCTGATGCTGACCCGGGCGGGCGCCGGTGCGCTCGACGATGTCGTCCACGACGGCTGCCTGCACGGCCAGTGCGGCCGGGGTCGCGTCGGCTGCGATGCTCTCCAGCCACCACGCGCCCGCGGCGTCCTGCCGCAGCACGGTCTCGAAGTAGCCCCACCACGAACCGTCCTCGTCATAGGCCTGCCAGCCGAACCAGCCGCCGCCCAGCGCGGTCCCCGACCCCCCGCTCACCGGAGCGTCCGGTGGGCAGCTTGCCAGCAGCACCCGCGTCGGCGCCCAGGCGATGATCGATCGTCCGCCGAGCCACCGTCCGGTCAGGCAGACCAGGGTGCCGGTGTCCAGTTCCGGCGCGGCTGCCAGCGCCTGGGTCAGCGGGCCCGCCGAGGCGCGTGTGGCCAGCGGCGTGACGAGCATGTCAGCCGAGCCGGCCTTCGCCGCTGTGTTTGCGGATCAGCGGAAACGCCGCCGCTCCCAGCACCCAGCCGACCAGTGCGGTCCACAGCCAAACCCGGTGGCCGTGGGTACCCAGCCAGGACCAGAACGGCAGCAGTACGACGAATGCGGCGAGAAACAGCAGGGTGCCGACCAGAACCACCTTGCGAGCATCCACTGTCAGCATCTGAAACGGCGGCACGCTAGTCTCTGCGCGGTCGGCGGCAGGGTGGCCGGCTCCGGCGGCTGCGGATTCAGCTGGGTCTGACCCGGGCCCGGCGGTTTCACCTGTGCTCACAGTTGCGCAGGTTACCCGTACGTCGGTACGACAGCGATGACCCGAGGTTGCACGCGAGGCAGGCCCCGACCACAAGGAGCAGCATGGCTAGGACGAACACCGACGCGCCGGTGGGCACCACCGGACTGGACCGGTTCTTCTCGATCACCGCCCGCGGCTCCAGCGTCGCGCGCGAGCTACGCGGCGGTCTGGTCACCTTCGTGACCATGGTCTACATCGTCGTGTTGAACCCGTTGATCATCGGCACCGTGAAGGACGCCAACGGCCACTACCTCGGTGGCGGTCAGGTGCCTGCGCTCGCCGCTGTGGCGGCCATGACGGCGCTGGTCGCCTGCGTGCTGACCATCGCCATGGGCGTGATCGGGCGCTACCCGTTCGCGCTGGCCACCGGCCTGGGTCTCAACGCGTTCGTGGCGTTCCAGGTCGCGAGCAAGATGTCGTGGGCGGCCGCGATGGGCATGGTCGTCATTGAGGGTCTGCTGATCACCGTGCTGGTGCTCACCGGTTTCCGGGTCGCGGTGTTCCGGGCGATCCCTGCCCAGTTGAAGAGCGCGATCGCCGTGGGAATCGGCCTCTTCATCGCCCTCATCGGGTTGGTGGACGCCGGCTTCGTCCGTCCGGGAGCGGGCACGCCGGTGGACATCGGCGTGAGCGGGCACCTGAACGGCTGGCCGACACTGGTGTTCGTGGTGGGCGTCCTGCTGATCGCGATCCTGATGGCGCGCAAGGTCCGCGGTGCCATCCTGATCGGCATCCTGGTGGCCACCGTGCTGGCGGTCGTGATCGAGGCAGTGGGCAAGATCGGATCCCAGACCGATGCCACCGGCAAGCTGGTGAACCCCGAGGGCTGGGCGCTCAACGTGCCGTCCTTCAAGGGCAAGAAGTTCGGTGCGCCGGACTTCTCGCTGTTCGGCCACTTCTCCCTCGGCGGCGGGTTCTCCGCGGTGGGCATCGTCTCGGGCATCGTGATCATCTTCTCGCTGGTGCTCAGCGATTTCTTCGACGTGATGGGGACGACCATCGGGCTGGCCTCCGAGGCGGACCTGCTCGACGAGAACGGTCAACTGCCCAACATCGGTGAGGTGCTGCTGATCGACGGTCTCGCAGCGGTGGCCGGCGGTGTGGCCGGTGCCTCGTCCGCGACGACCTACGTCGAATCCGCATCGGGCATCGGGGACGGTGCCCGGACCGGACTGGCGTCGGTGGCCACCGGCCTGCTGTTCGCGGTCACGATTTTCCTGTCGCCGCTGGCGCAGTTCGTACCGTCCGAAGCGGCAGCTCCCGCGCTGGTGGTGGTCGGAGTGCTGATGATGCGACAGATCCGCAACATCGACTTCAACGACTTCGCCCTTGCGGTACCGGCCTTTCTGACGATCGTGCTGATGCCCTTCACCTACTCGATCACCAACGGTGTCGGCGCCGGCTTCGTCAGCTACGTGGTGCTCCAGGTCGCCGTCGGCAGGGCCCGCAACATCCATCCGCTGATGTGGGGCGTGGCGGCGTTCTTCGCCGTGTACTTCGCCATCGAGCCGCTGAAGAACCTGTTCGGGGTGTCCTGACGGCGGCTGGCAATCGGGGCGATCGTTAGCTAGACTAAGGATGTGCCCGCCACGACCCGACTGACCGACGCCGAGCTGGCGTCGGTCGTCCGGCTGTCCGTACTGCGCACCGCCAGGCGGCTGAGGTCCCAGCGGGTGAACACCGAGATCACGCTGTCGCAGGTCTCGGCACTGGTGACCGTGCGCAAGTGCGGGCCGATGAGCGCTGGTGAGGTCGCGGCCGCGGAGCAGGTGCAGCCGCCTTCGATGACCAAGATCCTGGCGAGCCTGGAGGCAGCCGGTCTGATCGACCGCACGGCGCATCCGGAGGACCGCCGACAGTCGATCATCTCGATCACCGCCGCCGGGCGGCAGTTGCTCGAGGACGAGGCGCGGGTCAGGGACGAATGGCTCGCCGTCAAGCTGTCCGACCTTTCCGACGAGGACCGTGACAAGCTCCTGCAGGCCGTCGACGTACTGGATCGGATCGGTCTCTGAGTGACCCTCGCCCCGGCCCGCCCAGAATTTCCTGCCGCCGATCCACAGCCCGGCGCGGTCCAGCGGCGCACACGGGCGAACCCGTTCCAGTCGCTGCGCATCCGTAACTACCGGCTGTACGCCTCGGGTCAGCTGATCTCGCTGACCGGAACCTGGGCGCAACGGGTTGCTCAGGACTGGCTGGTCCTGCAACTCACCAACTCCGGCACCGCCCTGGGCATCGTCACCGCGCTGCAGTTCGGACCGTCGCTGCTGCTGTCCATGTACGGCGGGGCCCTGGCCGACCGCGGGGACAAGCGGCGGCTGCTGCTGATGACCCAGTCGGCGCTGGCCGTGACCGCGCTGGCGCTCGGGCTGCTGGACGTGACCGGCACCGTACGGATCTGGCACGTGATGGCGCTCGCCGCGGTGCTCGGCGTGGCCGGTGCGATCGACTCTCCGATCCGGCAGTCGTTCGTGGTCGAGATGGTCGGCCCCAAGGACCTGCCGAATGCCGTCGCCCTGAACAGCACCACGTTCAACCTCGCGCGGATCATCGGCCCCGCGGTCGCCGGCGTTCTGATCAGTGCGGTCGGTACCGGGTGGGCCTTCATCGGTAACGCCGCCTCGTCGGTGGCGGTGCTCGGCGGGCTGCTTCTGATGCGTCCCGCCGAACTGTTTCCGTCCAAGCCGGTGGACCGGGAACCCGGCCAGTTCCGTGCCGCGTTGCGCTATGTCGGCGGCCGGTCCGACCTGCTGCTGCCGATGGTGTTGGTCTTCGTGATCGGGACCTTCGGCATGAACTACCAGATCACGATTGCTCTTATTGCAAAACAGGTTTTCAACCGCGGTGCGGACTCCTACGGGCTGCTGTCGACGCTGCTGGCGGTCGGGGCGACGGTGGGTGCACTGGTGGGCACGATGCGCCGCCGCCGGCCGAGCACGCTGTTCCTGGTCGCGGCTGCGGTGGCCTTCGGGGTATTCGAGATCATCGCCTCGGTGATGCCGAGCTTCGCACTGATGGGGGCGGCACTCATCCCCGCCGGGATGGCCATGATCGTCTTCGCCCAGTCAGCCAACGCGATGGTGCAGCTCGGCGTCGAACCGACCATGCGGGGACGGGTGATGGGCCTCTACCTGATCTGCTTCATGGGTGGCACGCCGCTGGGCGCACCCATTGTCGGCTGGGTGGCCGAGGTGGCCGGGCCCCGGTGGGGGATGCTCGGTGGCGGCGTCATCTCACTGGTGTTCACCCTGCTGCTGGCCGGGTTCCTGTCCTACCACCGCCATGTCGGGATGACGGCGCTGCGCAATCGTTTCGCTATCGTGCGGGCGTGACCGAGACCAGCTCCTTCGAGACGATCACTGATCCGGCAGATTCCCGGCTGGACGACTTTCGCTCGCTGATTGACGCCGATGTGCGGGCGGACCGGCGCGGGATCGTCATCGCCGAGGGGGTGAACGTGGTGCAGCGGCTCGCGCTGTCGCCCTACCGGATGCGGGCGGTGATCGGGGTCGAATCCAAGCTGGCCGACCTTGCCCCGGTGCTCGCCGGTACGCAGGTTCCGGTCTACTGCCTGGACAAGTGGACGCTGTCGGAGGTGGTGGGCTTTCGGGTCACCCGGGGAGTGCTCGCCGCCGCGGACCGCCCCAGCTCGCTGCGGGCTGCCGAGGTGCTGGCTGGCGGCAGTCGATTCGCCGTGCTGGAATCGATCAACGATTTCGAGAACCTGGGGTCGGTGTTCCGCAACGCCGCTGCGTTCGGCCTGGACGGCGTGCTGCTGGACGCCCGCTGTGCGGACCCGCTCTATCGCCGTAGCGTGCGGGTGTCGATGGGTCACATCTTCGCGATGCCCTTCGCCGTGCTGCCTGATCCCTGGCCGGCCGCGTTTTCGAGTCTGGGTCAGGCAGGGGTGCAGGTGATCGCGATGACCCCGCGGGCGAGCGCCACGACGCTGCGTTCGTTGACGGTGCCTGCGAAATGGGCGGTACTGCTGGGCGCGGAGGGACCGGGCCTGACCGAGGCGGCGCTGGCGGCGGCCGATCTGCAGGTCCGGATCCCGATGGCCGCCGGGGTCGACTCACTCAACATCGCCACCGCTGGCGCGGTCGCCTTCGCCCACCTCACGGGCTGATCTTTCTCAGACGAGCGAGTCCTGCCAGGCGGTGTGCAGCGCGGCGAACCGCCCGGACCCCGCCGCCGCGATGAGGTCAGCCGGCGCGCCGTCCTCGACCACCTCGCCGGCATCGAGCACCAGTACCCGATCGGCGATCTCAACCGTGGACAACCGGTGGGCGATGATCAGAGCTGTCCGGCCCCGCAGTAC
>JBBQFE010000177.1:0-6265 GCA_038321605.1 Mycobacteriales bacterium
ACCACCACATGATCGATCGTCTCCACCCGCCGCCGCAGCCGCTCAACATCAGCAACCCACCCCACCAGGTCCTGATCACCCAACCCCGACAGATCCACCCCCAACACCCGATCCACCGCACAAGCCAACGCCCGCAACGCCCCCACACACTCCGACACCACGGCAGTCGCGGTCTCAGCAGCGTCGGTAGAGGCAGCATCGGCAGAGGCAGCGTCGGCAGAGGCAGCGTCGGGAGTGCCGGCACGGAGGCCCGCGGCGGCGTCGAGTGCGGTGCCACCGTCGGCGCCTGCACCATCAACTGGCGGCTGGTTCCCTGTCATGCCAACTACGCTAGAGCAGGGGTACGACAACTCCCCGTCCAAGAATGCCGTTTATCCACAGGGGCAAACTCAATCACACCGCGTAACCGAAAATCACTCAGTGCGAACTCAACACGGACTGTGCGACTGACTCAGCGCGTCATGAGCGAGGCGTTGGCCTAGCGAGGCGTTGGCCCAGCGAGGCGTTGGCCCAGCGAGGCGTTAGCACAGTGAGGCGTTGACCCAGCGAGGAATCGACGCACCGACGCATTGGCGCAGCCAGCATGAACCAGCCGTGATCTAAAGAGGATTCGCGTACGCGGGGCGGCCGAACCACACCGTCAACGCCTCGATGAGGCCGACCTGGGTGCCGTCATCCACCCAGGCCACGTACCCGTCAGGTCGGATCAACACGGCTGACGGCGGGTCGACGACGCCGACTACCGGCAGCTCCCACGCGCCGGAATACTCGGCGTCGACGAGATGAATCCGATCCGCCCAACCGGCGATCGAGATGCTGCCCGGCGAACCCAGGTTCAACAGCACCGGACGGGCAGCGTGCAGCAGGGCGAACACCCGCACCGGCCCGTCCGCAGTGACGATGTCCAGGTCGGGCATGCGACGACCGAGCAACGGATGGCCGTCACCGACGTCGTATCGAATGTCCAGGCCGGCCATCCTGGCGGCGAAATGCCTACGTGGCTCCGCCATGCCCAGCAGCTCGGACATGCTGTCGCGTAGGGCTTTCGTGCGATCGTCAGGCCGACGTAGTGCGGTGGCCGCCATGGTTGTCTGCAGTACCCGCGCACCGACCGGGTGGCGCTCGTCGTGATAGGTGTCCAGCAGGGAAGCCGACGAGACCCCTTTGACCACCTGAGCAAGCTTCCAGCCGAGGTTCACCGCATCCTGCACTCCCGTCTGCAGTCCCTGCCCACCGTCCGGCGCGTGCACGTGTGCGGCGTCGCCGGCCAGCAGCACCCGGCGGTTGCGGTAGGTGGTGGCCTGCCGCGCCAGGTCGGTGAAGCGCGAGATCCAGGTGGGGCTGTGGATGCCGTAGTCCGTTCCGTAGACGGCGATAAGTGCTTCGCTGACATCGCTCAGGGTGGGCTCGGTACTCGCCCCGACCTGCTGTTCGGTGACCATGACCCGCACCGGCCCACTGTCTGCGTAGACGACCTGGCCGTCCCGGATCTCGTACTCGACCCGGCCCAGGGCATGAACGCCGCGGGCGTCGTGGCGGGTACCCCATTCCGGCACCTCAGCCAGCTCGGCCTCGGCGATCAGGCTGCTCGTGGTCGGATCCCACCCGGCGAAGCCGATGCCGGTCGCCTTGCGTACCAGGCTTCGCCCACCGTCGCAGCCGACCACGTACGCCGCTCGCAACGATCGGCCGTCGGACAGCTCGACGTTCACGCCTGCCTCGTCCTGCGCCAGGCCGCTCACCTGCCATCCGCGGTGGACGGGCACCGCCAGCTCGTCGACCCAGCCGGCCAGGATCCGCTCGATGTGCTTCTGCCACAGCCCGAGCCCGTAGTTGTGCCGAGTGGGAAAGTCGCTGATGTCCAACACCACCCCGGCGAACATCGCAACCTGTGCCACCTGGCCCTCGGAGAGAAAACGCTCTGCGATGCCACGTTGATCGAGGATCTCGAGTGTCCGCGAGTGCAGGCCTCCCGCGCGCGAGTCGGGTAGTTCCTGGCTGGCGCGTCGCTCGAGGATGGCGACGTCTACGCCGGCGAGGGCCAACTCTCCCGCCAACATCAACCCGGTCGGTCCGCCGCCGACAATCAGCACTGCATATTCGTTCGATGCCACCGCAACCTCACTCAGATGTGCATAGATCAGGGCCTGATCGGCGAGTCTGCGGCATCACCGGGGCCTTGCCGCAAGGCCCCCACTGCGCTATACCTTGAAAGGGAGAGGTCGTCGGCGGATCCATCGCACCGTCTCAGTCCAGCCCGCCCGGCGAGGCACCGGGCCCGCTGACCACGGACCTGCGAGTCTTCGGCCAGCGTCAAGGTGCGCTATCGTCGAGGGAGCGGTGCGGTCACGGCTCAGAGCCGGCGCCCGTTGGACCCCTCAGCCACGTAGGGGAACCACTCTTTCAGGAGTGCTTCACATGCCCAGCGTTATCAAAACAGTCGACGTCTCTGTGCCCGTTGCGACGGCCTACAACCAGTGGACGCAGTTCGAGTCCTTCCCGCACTTCATGGGCGGCGTCGAGTCCATCACCCAGACCGACCCCACCCACTCGCACTGGGTGACCAAGATCGGCGGGGTCACCCGGGAGTTCGACACCGAGATCACCGAACAGCACCCGGACGAGCGGGTCGCCTGGAAGTCCACCGACGGCACCACCCATGCCGGTGTGGTGACCTTTCACAAGCTGTCCGACAGCGAGACCAAGGTGACGGTGCAGCTCGACTGGGACGCCGAGGGAATCGTCGAGAAGGTCGGCGCCGTCGTGGGAGTGGATGACCACCAGGTGAAGGCCGATCTGAACCGGTTCAAGGAGTACATCGAAAGCCAGGGTCACGAAGACGGTGCCTGGCGCGGCGACGTCTCCAACGACTGAGAGCACAGGGCTGACGATGACGCGCTTCGGCTACACCCTGATGACCGAGCAGAGCGGACCGCGGGAGCTCGTGCGGTACGCGGTCGCAGCAGAACAGGCTGGCTTCGACTTCGAGGTCTCCAGTGACCACTTCTTTCCCTGGCTCGAATCGATGGGTCACTCGCCGTACGCCTGGGCCACCCTGGGCGCGGTCGCGCAGGCCACCAACCGGGTCGAGCTGATGACCTACGTGACCTGCCCGACGATGCGGTATCACCCTGCGGTCATTGCACAAAAGGCCGCCACGATGGGCCTGCTGTCGGATAACCGGTTCACGCTGGGGCTGGGCAGTGGCGAGAACCTCAACGAGCATGTCGTCGGTGAGGGCTGGCCGGTCGCGGCGGTGCGACAGGACATGCTGGTCGAGGCCATCGAGATCATCCGGCAGCTGCACGAAGGCAAGCAGACCACCTGGGCGGGGGAGTACTTTCGGGTCGACTCCGCGAAGATCTGGGACCTGCCCGAGCAGCCGGTCGCGCTGGCCGCTGCGGTGTCGGGTACCAGCTCGATCAACCGCTTCGCGCCACTGGCCGACCACCTGATCGCGGTTGAGCCGAAGCGTGAGCTGGTCGAGCAGTGGGCGAGCAGGCGCTCCGAGGAACACCTCGCGAAGAGCAGGACGATCGGCCAGATCCCGATCTGCTGGGGACCGTCCAAATCGGCGGCAGTGCAGCGAGCGCACGAACTGTTCCGTTGGTTCGGCGGCGGCTGGTCGGTGAATGCTGACCTGCCTACTCCTGCTGCCTTCGAAGCGGCGAGCCAGTTCGTTCGGCAGGAGGACGTCGCCTCGTCGATCGCCTGCGGGCCGGACCTGGACGAGCTTGCCGAATCGGTGCGTCCGTATCTGGAGGCGGGCTTCTCAGACGTCGCGCTGGTGCAGATCGGGGATGAGAGTCAGGAAGAGTTCCTGGCGACGATCGCCGGTCCGCTGCTGGAGAAGTTGCGCGCCCTCTGATCCAACGATTCACCCCGGGCGACTGCCAGCGCGCCGGGTACTCCTACGCTGCGCATCGCTAAGCCGCGTTGTAGTGCCCGGCGACCTGGCTGGCGGTCAGCGCGCTGCCGTAGACGGCGGCATCGGCAACGGTGCCCTTGTAGTAGTTGCTGGTCGGGGCACTGGTCCACCCGGACAGGCTGTCGTATCCGACGCGCCAGTAGCCGCTGTAGTTCTGCGCCGTGGTGACGGTCGCGTCGGCTGCGACCAGTTGGCCATCGACGTAGAGCTGCATGCCGGCGCTCGACAGGCTGGCGTCGGCGAGGTGCCATGCGCCGTTGTTGTAGACGCCCGGGCTCGCGATCGTCTTCACGGTGTTGGGGTACACGCCGAACAGCAGGTGGCCGGCGTTGTCCAGATAGAGATGGCGGTCATGCGAGGAGGACTGACCGGTCTGGGAATTGCCGAACCCCATCAGCATGCCCCCGGTGACTGTGGTGGTCTTGAACCAGGCTTCGATCGTGAACACGGTCGGATTGGCAACCAGCGTAGGGGTGGAGATCCATCCGCTCGTGCCGTTCAGGGTCACCGCGGTGCGGGCATCTCGGGCACAGGGTCCGGTAGCGCCAAAGACTGTTCCGGTGCCCTGATAGGTACCGGTGCGGTTGTTGGCGGAGGCGTCGGCGGCGCTGGTGCTGCCGGTGGTTTCTGCCAGCGGGTAGTACAGGAACGGTGTTGCCGCCAGGGCCGCCGCCTTGCACGTGAAGTACGGAACTGCCGTCCAACTGTTCGCGGAATTGCCTGCGCTGCTGCCGAATCTCGTGGCCGCCTGCACCGGACCGGCAGTGGCGAGGCCAGCGCCGGTCAGTGCCGTGAGGACCAGCCCGACCGTGGCCAGCCGCCGTAGACCAGCGCGCCGTAGCGGCACCGGTTCATCATCGCTGTCGGCAGCACCGCCGTCGACGGGCGGCGTACCGCCCTCTCCGGCGGCAGTACCGCCGTCGGCGTCGTCGGTGGCGCGATAGCCGGTGGCGGGGTCGTCGTTGACTTCGTCCGCACGGAAGGCAGTCGTGGCCAGGAGCAGCAGGCCCAGGCCGGCGGCGACAGCAAGGAGCCGCAGGTAGGCCCGCTCGCTCCACCAGAGCAT
Source organism: Mycobacteriales bacterium (assembly GCA_038321605.1). Lineage (GTDB taxonomy): Bacteria > Actinomycetota > Actinomycetes > Mycobacteriales > Jatrophihabitantaceae > Jatrophihabitans_A. The sequence goes on from JBBQFE010000177.1 coordinate 4,995, forward strand.
CGGGCTGCCGAGCCACGGCACTCGCAGGGCAGCCACGCCGTGGACGGCTGCGCGGCTCACCGGGCTGGAGTCCGCCGTGGCGTTCGCATCGCCGCGCAGCAGCAGCGTGCCGTCCGGGCGGAAACCGGTCAGGCGATGCAGCCGCAGCCGTCCCGGATGGTCGGGATCAGCGACCAGCAGCATCTCTCCGATGCTCAGTCGCGCAGAGGGCACCGGCCTCGAGACGACAAGGTCACCTGGCAACAGGCGAGGCGCCATCGATGCGCTCATCACCACGGTGGGGTGCCAGCCGAAAGCGGCGGGCAGCAGCGAGCAGAGCAGCAGCCCGCCGATCAGGGACAGCGTTGCCCGGGCCAGGCTGCTGAGCGCCAGCGCTGTCCACCCGCCGCGCCACGAGCGCGATCCGTCGTGAGTGTGCTGGTCGACGCCGGTTGCGCTGTCGCTGTCGCTGTCGCTGTAGCTGCCGATGCCGATGCCCATGTCGAGGGATCGCACGCTGTCGGATCGAGGACGGTGCAGCCGCGCGCGGTAACCCGCCACGCCGCTGCGGGCAGCTTCGTGGGCAGCAGCATCGGCGAGGGCGGCAAGTCGTCCGAGCTGATCCGAGTCAGCCGACTGCGCGGCGGCGGATGATTCGGGCTCTGGTGTCGCTGCAGTCATGGACTTACCTCCTCACGCGTCGGTCGCCCCAGCACTGGTCTGAGGTCGGATCAACAGCTGACACGCTGGGCACGTCGGCACCGGTTCAGCGCCGACGTGCCCAGCGACCGAACTAGCTGTTCTGGGATTCCCAGGTGAACGCGATGGCTGCGGTGCCGGCCTGGGCGCTGTTCGGGGTTGCCGGGTCGAGGGTGTAGGTGAACTGGAAGACCCTGGTGTCCGAGGCGGAACCGGTGGGCGCCCAGGTGCCCAGCCCGGTGGCGAACCCGGTGGCCGAGCTGCCGAAGGCGGCCAGGGTGCCGGTGTAGACCGAGGAGCCGGAGGACAGCGGGGTGAAGCCGGTGCAGGATCCGAAGCTGCCGCCGGTGCCCTGGCTGACGGTCAGGTTGAGCGAGCTCGAAAGGGCGTTGGTGGTCGCCGGGGTCGTGCCGTAGAGCTTGACCGTCGAGGCGAGTGAGCCGGTCGACGTCACCGCTATGCACTTGCTGCCGGTGGATCCGGGCTTGAGGTTCGCGGCGGTGAACATGGCCGTGTTGGTGTCGTCATCGGCGAGCGCGACGGTGCCTGCAGTCCAGTTGTTCGTCGGGTTCACGGTGGTCGAGGAGAAGGCG
>JBBQFE010000178.1:0-6258 GCA_038321605.1 Mycobacteriales bacterium
TTACGGCATCTATTCCGGCTTCGAGCTGTTCGAGGGAACCGCCGTGCGACCGGGCAGCGAGGAGTACCTGAACTCTGAGAAGTACCAGCTGCGACCGCGCGACTACCAGGGCGCCATCGCTCGCGGCGACTCGCTCGCCCCCTTCATCACCCGGCTCAACGAGATCCGCCGCGCGCATCCCGCCCTGCACCATCTGCGCAATCTGCGGTTCCATCACAGCGAGAACGACGGCATCATCGTGTTCTCCAAGCGTGATCCCGATTCCGACGACACCATCCTGGTGGTGTGCTCGATGGATCCGCACAACACCCGGGAGGGTTGGGTGCACCTCAGGCTGGACGAGCTGGGCATCGACTGGCTGACCAGTTTCACCGCCTCGGACCTGCTGTCCGGCGCGAACTACGAGTGGGGCGAGCACATCTTCGTGCGGCTCAATCCCCACGAGCCCGCCCACATCGTCGCGGTGCACCGTAACAATTGAGTCACTTCGGCTGCGAGTGGTGACATTCAGGGCGAATGGCGGTTTGCTGGAGCCACGGTGACCGCTTCGCCAAGAGGTGAGACACACCCGGGACGAGGGGGCCAGCCGAGCGGATGCGTTGGTTTTCGCTCCTGCTCCGGGGACTCTGGTTCCGCCGTGGCCTGACCGCAGCAGTCCTCGTGGTGGCGGTCGTGACCACCGCGACCGCAGCACTGGGGCCGTTGTATGCCCGAGCCGCCGCCGAATCGACCCTGCAGGACGCGCTGGCTGCCCACGGGTCCACCACCGGGCTGCACTTTCAGACCTCCATCGATGCGAGCAACCCAGCGAACTACGACCAAGCCGCTGCTCAGGTCCCGTCGGCGGCGAGCCTGACGGCATTCCAGCAACCCATCGGTGGCCTTTACGCGGCGACCGGCGCGCAGGTCATCGTGACGTCCGGCCCGGCCGCGCCGGTGAACACCCACCTGCTCTGGCGCGCCGGGCAGTGCGACCACCTGGTGATCGTGCACGGCAGATGCCCTCAGGCCGCCGGTGAGGCCCTGATAAGTCAGCGCACCACCGAGACGGTCGACTACGGCTGGGCACTCGGTCGACGGCTGTCGCTGTCCGACGCGCGAACCGGAACACAGGGCGCTGACGGTGCCGCAACCTCGACACCGGCGATCGTGACCGTGGTGGGCACCTACCGCCCCAGGGATTCTGCGGAGGCCTACTGGTTCGGCCGCACCTACTTCGATGCCCGATTGGGCGGTGGGACGAGTCAGGGTCGCGAGGATCCTGACACCGTCGACACCGTCTTCGTGTCGCGGGCCGAGTTCAGCACGCTCGCCGCTCCGGCCAATACCGAATTGGATCTCGACTATCCGCTGCGGCCCAGCGCCGTCAGGCTCGCAACGGCAGCACGTCTCAGCGCCCAGGTCACTCGGCTGCGGGCCCAGTACACCGCACAGGCACCCCTCATCCTCACCACCGGCCTGCCCCAGGTGCTGACCGACGAACGGGCAGCACGCGGCCTGCTCCAGGCCGGCACGCTGCTGGTCACCCTGCAGCTGGGGCTGCTGGCCTGGCTCGTGCTGTTCCAGGTCGTCGCCGATGCCATCGAGGCCCGCGGCAACGAGATCGCCCTGTCCAAGCTGCGAGGACGGTCGCTACGCGCGACCATGGCGTTCGGTCTGGGCGAGCCGCTGTTCCTGCTGGCTGCCGCGATCCCGCTCGGGCTCGGCCTCGCGGCGCTGGTGACCTACGGTTTCGCCCATTCCCTGCTGGTCGCCGGTGTTCCGGTGATCGTGCCCGGGGCTTCCGTCGTGGCGGCCTTCGGCGCGTTCGGTGGTGGCGTGCTCGCAGCGCTGCTCGCGGCCCACCGCACCCTGACTCGCTCGGTACTCGATCAGTGGCAGCAGGCATCCTCAGGTGCCGGACGCTCACGTGCGGCGTTGGCGGTCGACCTGGTGCTCTCCGCGCTGGCGATCGGCGGTCTGCTTCTGCTGCACGGCCACTCTGCGCGACCAGGTCACCAGCAGACTTCCGCGGCGCTGCTGGCACCTGGTCTGCTGGTGTTCGCGGTGGCGCTGCTGGGGATCCGGCTGCTGCCGTTGGGAGCGCGCTTCATGGTGGCGAGGAGCCGAACCTCACCGCGGATCGGCTTCTTTCTCGCCTGGCGACAGATGGCCCGCCGGCCGGGGAGTCTGCGGCTTGCTGCGCTGCTGGCGGTTGCGGTCGGACTGGCAACCTTCGCGGTGGCCGGCGAGTCCGCCGCTGGTGTCAACCGCACGGCCCGCGCACGCAGCGAGCTGGGCGCGGCCCAGGTCGCCAGAATCCAGTTCCACCCCGGCAACGACCCGGTGGCGGCCGTCCGCCGGGCCGACCCCGGCGGCAGATGGGCGATGGCCGCCGCCACCTGGTCGCCTGCCGGCGGGGGCTCGGTCGTGAGCACTGTGCTCGCCGTGGACTCCACGCGGCTCGCCGCGGTCGGCTATCAGGCGGTCGGGGGTCCGACCCTGTCCAGCATCGCCAACGACCTCGGTCACCCTGCCGCCCCGACCGTCACCATCACCGCAAGCTCGCTTCGTGCCACGATCACCACGACCGACCTGAAGGGCACACCTCCCAACGTGCAGTTCAACTTCCGCACGTCGAGCAGGTCCTACCTCAACGTGGAATCCTCCGCGCTGAAAGCGGGTACGCACACCTACACGGCGGCGATCCCCTGCCAGAGCGGATGCCGCCTGCGCGGTGTGACCTGGGACCGGTCGATCTTCGCCGACGGTGAGGTGTCGGGGACCGCGGTGTTGTCGCGCCTGGAACAGAGCACCGGCGCGGCCTACTCCGACGTGGCCGTTGACCTGACGACCGCCGAATCCTGGCGGGCCGCCACGCCAGCGGGGCAGGCCACCGACACCGTGTCGGTCTCAGAGCGCGGCATCACCGACCGGTTCACCTCGATCAGTGGCGGCTACGGCGGCATCGGCTATGCAGACGCCCCCACGATCGTGCCGGTCGTCGCCACACCCGGCGCAGTGGTCCGTTCCCCCGGCGTCGGGCTGCCTCTGAAGATGCTGGACACGAACGGCGCGGAAGTGGCCTACGCCGAAGTGAGCGACGGAGATCTGTTGCCGGCCGTCCTGAACAGCGGCGTGATGGCAGACGTCACTTACCTGCGCTCCTTCCTGACCACCTTCGACGACGAGGCCTCCTGGCAGGTCTGGCTTGGCCCCGACGCACCACCGGACGCGCTTGCGCGACTGTCCGCGGCCGGAATCGTCGTCGAGGGCGTTGCCACCGCCGACCAGCGCAGGACCGTACTGGGCCGACAGGGACCGGCGCTGTCGCTGGCGTTGCTGCTCGCCATCGCGATCGCCGGCTCGGTCCTGGCGGTCGGTGGCACCGCCATCTCACTGAGCTCCAGCAGCCGGCGACGATCCTTCGAGCTGGCGGCACTACGCGTGGTCGGGGTACGCCGAGGGTCGCTGCTTCGGGCCGGCGTCACCGAGCAGCTGCTGTTGCTGGGCAGCGCGCTGCTGCTCGGGGTGCCTGCCGGGCTGGTCGCCGCGCTGCTGGCGATGCCCGCCATACCGGAGTTCTCCGACGCCACACCGGTACAGCTGCATTACTTTCCCCAGCCGCTGCCACTGGTGGCTTTCGTCGGCACCTTCGCGGTTCTGCTCACCGTCACCGCGGTGGTTGCCGGCTACTCCCTACTCCGGGTTGCCGCCCCCGCCCGGCTGCGCGAGGCGGCCTCATGAGACTGCAGACCGGGCTGGCCGTGCAGACCCAGGGCCTGGGCCACACCTACCACGTCGACGGTGAGGACGTGGTTGCGCTCCTCGACGTCCAACTGACCGTCGGAGCCGGTGAAAGCGTCGCGATCCTGGGTCCCTCCGGATCGGGCAAGTCCACCCTGATGACGCTGCTGGCGGGTTTGCGACGCCCCAGCAGCGGCAGGCTGTACGTCGGCGGTGACGACATCGCCCAGATGACCGAACGCGAACTGTTGCGGTTGCGGGGGCAACGCGTCGGCGTCGTGGTGCAGAACCCCTCCCGCAACCTGCTTGCCTACGGCACCGCCGAGGACAACATCCGTTTCGCCCAGTCCGGCGCCGGTCGTTACCGAAGGACCGGGCTCCCGGACCCCGACGACCTGTTGGCTCAGCTGGGCCTGTCCGAGCTCGCTGGTCACCAGGTGGGACGGATGTCCGGTGGCGAGCAGCAGCGACTCTCGGTGGCGATGGGCATGGCCAACTCACCGGGCCTGCTGCTGGCCGACGAGCCCACCAGCCAGCTCGACAGCGAGAACCGGGACCGAGTGGTTGCCCTGCTGGCGAAGATAAGCCTGGACTTCGGCACCACGGTGGTGGCGGTGACGCATGATCGATCGGTGGCAGCGGCGTTGGGCCGGACGATCACGATCACCGCAGGTCGCGCCGACGACCGGGACCAGCAGCTGGACCAATACGTCACGGTCACCGCGACAGGTTCGGTGACCCTGCCCGAGGACGTTCGCAACCGGCTGCCACCGGGCAGTAGGTTGCGCGTGGTCCGCAAGAGCCATGGCCTCGAGCTGGTAGCCGATCCCCCGCCCTCCGAGGCGGACGGCGCATGAGCCCCCGGCACCGCGCCGGCGAACCGGCGCCCTCGGTCACGACGCCGATCCCCGCACCGGTGAACTCGGCACAGTTCTCAGCGCACCAGGTCCGCTACGAGCGCGCCGGTCGGGTCATCCTCGACGAGGTATCGATGACTGCGCGGCCCGGTGGGATGCTCGCGCTGGTCGGGCCGTCAGGTAGTGGCAAGTCGAGTCTGCTGGCGCTGCTGGCCGGTCTGGAGGAGCCGGACAGCGGGTCGATCAGCCGGCCGGACCCTGGCCGGTCCCGGATCGGTCTGATCCTGCAGGGCTACGGCTTGGTGGGCGTACTGACCGCGGCCGAAAATGTCGAGATCGTGCTGCAGAGCGGAGCGCTGGGACGTCTGTCGCGGCGCGAGATCCGCGCCAGGACCGCCACCGTACTGGCGGAGGTCGGGTTGTCGGAGGTCTCGGACCACCTCGTTCAGGAGCTGTCGGGAGGTCAACAACAACGGGTGGCGATAGCCCGCGCCCTGGTCATCGAACCCGATGCCATCCTCGCCGACGAACTCACCGCCGAGCTGGATCACACCTGGCAGGAGCGGATCGTCGCGTTGCTGGTGCAGGCCACGCATCGCGGCGTCACGGTGATCCTGGCAACCCACGATGTGGCCATCGCCGAGCGCTGCGACCAGGTGGTCCGCCTGCAGGACGGGCGTGCCGCGGACCACCGACCGACGCACTCGGGGTGATCGTGGTTCGATGGGAGCATGCCTTCCTGGTTGATCTGGGTGATCGTCGCGGCCGGTCTTGCCGGTGCCGAGGCGCTGTCCCTCGACCTGGTTCTCGTCATGTGCTCCGGTGGGGCGGTCGCGGGTGCTGTCGGCGCCGCCGCCGGTGTGCCACCGGCCGGTCAGGTCGCACTGGCCGTGGCGGTCGCGCTGGCGCTGCTGGTGTTCGTACGTCCGATCGCCCGTCGGCACCTCACCGGTCAGGGCGAGCACCTGATGGGGACCGCGGCGCTCGTCGGCAAGGAGGCGGTCGTACTGGCCAGTGTGAATGCCCACGACGGCCGGATCCGCCTCAACGGCGCCGAGTGGTCGGCCAGGTCCTACGACGAGGTGCAGGTGATCGAGGTCGGCACCAGAGTGCGCGTCATGCAGATCGAGGGCGCGACGGCGGTGGTCTGGGATTCCGCGCGGGCCTGAGGCCGGCGATCACCGCTGCACGAGCAGCCCCTTGGGTCGGTGGTGTGCAGTGCTCCGGACACAAGAGTCGGACCGGGCAGTCGGTTCACAACGAGAGGACGCGGGATGACACCCATTCTGATCGCAGTTCTGGTCATCGCCGCCCTGGCGGTCATCACGCTGGTTCGCAGCGTGCGGATCGTGCCACAGGCGCGTGCCGGGGTGGTAGAGCGGCTGGGCCGCTACACCCGCACCCAGGGAGCCGGGGTGGCGATCCTGGTCCCCTTCGTCGACCGGTTGCGACCGCTCATCGACCTTCGCGAACAGGTGGTGAGCTTTCCGCCGCAGCCGGTGATCACCTCAGACAACCTCACGGTTGCCATCGACTCGGTGATCTACTTCCAGGTCACCGACCCCCGGGCGGCCAGCTACGAGATTGCCAACTACATCCAGGCCGTGGAGCAGCTCACCATCACCACCCTGCGCAACGTGGTCGGCTCGCTGAACCTGGAGCAGACCCTGACCAG
>JBBQFE010000179.1:0-6253 GCA_038321605.1 Mycobacteriales bacterium
ACCACCAAGAAGATCTTCCGGGCCAACGACATCGCGTTCGAGAATCGGCTGCCGATCATCTCGCTGGTCGAATCGGGAGGCGCGGATCTGCCTACCCAGAAAGAGATCTTCATCCCCGGCGGACGGCTGTTCCGCGACCTCACGCGGCACTCCGCGGCCGGTATCCCGACCATCGCGCTGGTGTTCGGCAACTCCACTGCGGGCGGGGCCTACGTACCCGGCATGTCCGATCACGTGGTCATGATCAGTGAGCGATCGAAGGTGTTCCTCGCTGGGCCGCCACTGGTCAAGATGGCCACCGGCGAGGACGCCGACGAGGAGGCGCTCGGTGGTGCGGCGATGCACGCACGGGTCTCCGGTCTCGCCGACTACCTGGCCGAGGACGAACCTGCCGCGATCAGACTCGGTCGCCGGATCGTCGCGCGGCTGAACTGGCAGAAGGCCGGACCGGTGCCGCGCGGAGCGCCCGCGCCACCCCGCTACGGCGAAGAGGAACTGCTCGGCGTGGTGCCCTCGGATCTCAAGGTTCCCTTCGATCCGCGCGAGGTGATCGCGCGGCTGGTCGACGACTCCGACTTCGACGAGTTCAAGGCGTCCTACGGCCCGAGTCTGGTGACCGGCTGGGCGGCCCTGCACGGCTTCGAGATAGGCGTCATCGCCAATGCCCAGGGGGTGTTGTTCAGCGCGGAGGCCCAGAAGGCCACCCAGTTCATCCAGCTGGCGAACCAGCGCGACCTACCGCTGCTCTTCCTGCACAACACGACCGGTTACATGGTCGGTGAGAGCTACGAGCAGGCAGGCATCATCAAGCACGGCGCGATGATGATCAACGCGGTCTCCAACTCGACGGTGCCACACCTGTCGGTGTTGATGGGCTCGTCCTTCGGCGCCGGCCACTACGGCATGTGCGGTCGGGCCTTCGATCCGCGCTTCCTGTTCAGCTGGCCCTCTGCGAAGTCAGCGGTGATGGGACCGCAGCAGCTAGCGGGCGTGCTGTCGATCGTGATGCGTGCGGCGACCGAGGCCCGCGGCGACAGCTACGACGAGCAGGGCGACGCGGCGATGCGGGCGGCGGTGGAGGCCCAGATCGACGCGGAATCGCTGCCGATCTTCCTGTCCGGCAGGCTCTATGACGACGGGGTGATCGACCCGCGTGACACCCGCACCGTGCTGGGACTCTGCCTGTCCGCCATTGCCACCGCACCGGTCAAGGGCACTCGCGGGTACGGGGTGTTCCGGCCGTGACGGGCAGCGGATCGATCAGCTCGGTGCTGGTGGCCAACCGGGGCGAGATCGCCCGGCGGGTGTTCGCCACCTGTCGGGCGCGCGGCATCAGCACGGTTGCCGTGTTCTCCGATCCCGACGCGAACTCCCCGCACGTGGCCGAGGCCGACCTGGCGGTGCGGTTGCCCGGCGCTGCTGCTGCCGACACCTACCTCAACGTCGACGCGCTGCTGGCCGCTGCGAAGCTCACCGGCGCCGACGCGATCCATCCCGGCTACGGCTTCGGGTCGGAGAATGCCGATTTCGCGCGGGCCGTGCTGGCTGCCGGCCTCAGCTGGATCGGCCCGCCGCCTGCGGCCATCGCCGCGATGGGCTCGAAGATCAGGGCCAAGAAGCTGATGGCCGCGGCCGGCGTACCGGTCTTCGACGAGATCGATCCCGGTTCGGTCAGCCAACAACAGCTGCCGCTGCTCGTCAAAGCCTCGGCGGGCGGCGGCGGCCGGGGCATGCGGGCGGTGCGACACCTTGCCGACCTGCCGGCGGAGATCGCAGCCGCACAGGCGGAGGCGGCATCGGCCTTCGGCGACCCGACGGTGTTCTGCGAGCCCTACGTCGAACGGGGGCGGCACATCGAGGTGCAGCTGATGGCCGATCTGCACGGTGCCGTCTGGGCGATCGGCGAACGGGAGTGCTCGATCCAACGCCGCCACCAGAAGGTCATCGAAGAGGCACCGTCCCCACTGGTAGAGCGGGTGGACGGGATGCGCGAGCGATTGTTCGAGGCGGCCGTCACCGCCGCCCGGGCGATCGAGTACGTGGGTGCCGGCACCGTGGAATTCCTCGCCGACGAGAGCGGCCGCTTCTTCTTCCTGGAGATGAACACCCGTCTGCAGGTAGAGCATCCGGTCACCGAGTGCACCACCGGACTCGACCTCGTCGGACTCCAGCTGGACCTCGCGGAGGGCGGCCGGCTGGTCGGCGACCCACCGCCGGTACACGGGCACTGCATCGAGGCCAGGTTGTACGCCGAGGATCCGGCCGCCGGCTGGCTGCCGCAGAGCGGCACTCTGCACCGGGTCGAGATCGGTTCGGTCACCACCGAGTTCCGACCGGGTCCGGGCCACGGCATCCGGTTGGATTCGGGCGTCGTCGACGGCAGCGAGATCAGCACCTACTACGACCCGATGCTCGCCAAGGTGATCAGCTACGCGCCGACCCGGACCGCCGCGGCCCGCGCCCTGGCCGCGGCCCTGGTCCGCAGCCGACTGCACGGACCGGCCACCAACCGCGACCTGCTGGTCCGGGTGCTGCGGCACCCGGCCTTCCTCGCCGGTGACACCGATACCGCCTTTCTGCAGACGCACGATCTCGCTGTCCTGAGCACGCCCCTGCTCAGCGAGGACGATCTGGCCGTCTCGGCGCTGGCCGCAGCGCTGTCGGATGCCGCCCACCAGCGAAGTGCAGCCACCGTAAACCGCACGCTGCCGTCGGGCTGGCGCAACCTGCGCTCGCAGCCGGAGTCCCGCCGCTACGCCCACGGCCAGCGCACCGTGGACATCGAGTACCACTACCAGCGCGGCGCAATGGTGGCACCGGCCCACCCGGACGTGGTGCTCGAGTCCGCCGATCAGAACCAGGTGGTGCTGGAAGTACGCGGTGTACGAAGGGTGTTCTCGATCGCCCGGTACCCCGGGCTGGTCTGCGTGGACAGCCCGAATGGTTCCGTGCAGCTGTGTCCGATCCCCCGTTTCGATGAGCCGACCAGTGCGGCCGCCCGAGGCTCGCTGCTGGCGCAACTGCCGGGCGCGGTGGTGGACGTCCTGGTCGCGGTCGGTGACCAGGTACTGGCCGGACAGCCGCTGCTGCGCCTGGAGGCGATGAAGATGCAGCACACCATCACCGCCCCCCGGGCCGGCACCGTCACCGACCTGCCCGCGGCCGTCGGCCGGCAGGTGCTGCTCGGAGACGTGCTGGCAGTACTCAGCACCGACGAACCACCGCCGGACCGCCCGCAGGACGTCACCACCACCAGGGAGTCATCATGAGTTACCTCGAGTCCGATGAACGCAAGGACCTGCGCGCGGCGGTGGCCGAGCTGGCCACCCGGTACGGCCATCAGTACGCACTGACCAGAGCACGCGAGCAGCTGCCGCTGAGCGAGCTGTGGCAGGAGGCCGGAAAGGCCGGCTTTCTCGGGGTGAACCTGCCTGCCGAGTACGGCGGGGGCGGGGCCGGTCTGTACGAGCTCGCGCTGGTGCTGGAGGAGTTGGCGGCGGCGGGCACGGCGCTGCTGATGTTGGTGGTTTCGCCGGCCATCTGCGGCACCATCATCGCCCGGTACGGCACGCCTGAGCAGAAGCAGGACTGGCTGCCCGGCCTGGCCGATGGTTCGCAGATCATGGCGTTCGGCATCACCGAGGCGGATGCCGGCTCCAACTCCCACAACATCAGCACCACCGCGCGGCGGGACGGCGACGGCTGGCTGCTGTCAGGCCGCAAGATCTACATCTCCGGGGTGGACGTCGCTGACGCGGTGCTCATCGTCGGACGCACCGAGGACGCGCGCACCGGTCGGCTGAAGCCCGCACTGTTCATCGTGCCCACCGACTCGCCGGGCTTCGAGTACCAGCCGATCGCGATGGACCTGGTGATCCCGGACCGACAGTTCATGCTCTACCTCGATGATGTGCGGTTGCCCGCCGGCTCGCTGGTGGGCGACGAGGACGCGGCGCTGGCACAGCTGTTCGCCGGCCTCAACCCGGAGCGGGTGATGGCCGCCGCGATCGCCGTCGGCACCGGGCGCTACGCACTGGACCGGGCCGTCTCCTACGTCAAGGAGCGCCAGGTCTGGGGCGTGCCGATCGGCGCGCACCAAGGGCTGTCGCATCCGCTGGCCCAGGTGAAGATCGAGCTGGAACTGGCCAAGCTGATGATGCACAAGGCGGCGACCCTGTACGACCTGGGTGATGACATGGGGGCCGGTGAGGCGGCGAACATGGCGAAGTACGCAGCTGCTGAAGCCAGCGTCCGGGCGGTTGACCAGGCGGTGCAGTCCCTCGGCGGCAACGGGCTGGCGTCGGAGTACGGCCTGGGAACGCTGCTGGCCACCTCCAGGATCGGCCGGGTGGCGCCGGTGAGCCGCGAGATGATACTGAACTTCGTCGCCCAGTTCTCGCTGGGCCTTCCCAAGTCCTACTAGCGGCGGGCCACACTCAGCGCATGATGCGACAGCGCAACAGGCGGACAATCCCCCGCTGGACGATGGTGTCGGCCGGCCTCGCGCCGGTCGCACTGATCGGCGGGTGGACCCTGGCTGCGGCCAGGCAGCCGGGCGGGTTCGACCAGCGGCGCGGCACCATCAGCGCGTTGGCCGCGCACGGTGCGCACGATCGCTGGATCATGACGGCCGGCCTGGCCGGGCTCGGCGTATGCCACATCGTCACCGCCCTGGGGCTGCGACCGATCGGCCGGGCGGCTCGCGGCACCCTTGCGGTCGGCGGGGTCGGCACTGCCCTGGTCGCGGCGTTTCCACAGCCGGCACAAGGGTCTTCCGCCGCGCACACCGCCGCAGCAACCGTCGGCTTCGTGGCGCTGGCCGCGTGGCCGGCGGTCGCCGCGCTGACCCAGCCGGTCGGCACTGCACGCCGAGTGCCACTGGCAGCGAGCGGTCTGCTGTTCGCGTGCGTCGGATGGTTCTTCGCCGAACTGGTCCGCGACGGCGGTGACATCGGTAGCAGCGAACGTCTGGCGGCCGGGGCGGAGGCGATGTGGCCGCTGGCAGTGGTCGCGGCCGGCAGCCTAATGTGGGGGCGGTCACATCGCCGCATCCACCCGGAGCCTTGATGGTCACCGACGCACCCACGCCGACACTGCTCACCGACCGGATCGAGCACTGGGCCCGTACGACTCCGGACGCGGTCGCGCTGATCTATGCCGAGCGGACGTGGACCTTCGGCGAATGGAACCGGGACATCACGGCGACCGCCGCCGCCCTGCGGATCTCCGGCGTGGGTCCGGGCGACAGCGTGGCCGTCCTGGACAAGAACCACCCGTCCTGCCTGCTGCTCACCTTCGCCGCGGCCACCCTGGGCGCAGCGAACGCCGTCCTCAACTGGCGGTTGTCCGCCGACGAGTTGATCTACGTCATCAACAACTCGCGAGCACGCATCCTGTTCGTGGGACCCGACTTCACCGATACCGTCGAGGCGATCAGGACCGAATTGTCCTACGTCGCAACGGTGATCGTCGTCGGCGGTGAGCGGGACGGGTTCGAGGCCTGGCTTGCCCCGGGTCGCGAGCAAGGCTCTCCCGTGGAGAAATCGAACGACGCCGGCCGGACCTGCCTGCTGCTGTACACCTCGGGAACGACCGGCTACCCCAAGGGCGCCTGCCTGTCGCACGCCAACATCATCGCCCACACCACCTCGGTCTGCACGGTGTTCCACTTCTCGTCCACCGATCGCAACCTGGTCGCGATGCCGCTGTTCCACGTGGGCGGCTCCTGCTATGCGATGTTCGGCTTTCACGTCGGCGTGCCCACCATCCTGACCCGGGAGCCCGATGCGGCCGCACTGTTCGGCGCCCTCGCCGCCGGTGCCACCCATGCCTTCCTGGTGCCGGCCGTCATCGCCGCGATCGTCCAGGGCGGTGATCGGGCCATCGCAGCCATGCGCCAGCTGCGCTATCTCGGCTACGGTGCATCCCCGATGCCGCTACCGCTGCTGCGGAAGGTGCTTGCCGACTGGCCGGAGGCCAACTTCATCCAGGTGTACGGCATGACAGAGCTGTCCGGCGTGGTGACCACCCTGGACCCGGCCGATCACCGCGATCCTGGCCACCCGGAGCGGCTCGCCTCGGCGGGAACCCCCATCCCGGGCGTCGAGATGCGCATCGTGGACCCGGTGACCGGCAACGACGTCGCACCTGGTGAGCCCGGCGAACTGTGGTTCCGCACCGCGCAGGCGATGACCGGTTACCTCGACAACCCCGAGGCGACCGCCGCCACCATCACCGCCGAGGGTTGGCTGCG
>JBBQFE010000180.1:0-6210 GCA_038321605.1 Mycobacteriales bacterium
ACCGGAAATGATCTTCGCAACCGACCACTGGGAGAGCTTCAAGCGTCCGCAATTGGCCATTCATGCAGTGACCGATGCCGACGAGACCACGTTTCTGCTGCTGGCCGGTCCGGAGCCGGACACCCAGTGGGAGCGTTTCGCCGCAGCAGTCGAGCTACTGGTCAACCGGCTGAACGTGCGACTGGTGGTCGGCCTCAACTCCATACCCATGGGGGTTCCGCACACGCGACCGTCGACGGTCATCGCCCACGGCAGCCCGCTCGATCTCGTCGCCGAGTACAGCAACTGGTTGGGCACCGTCCAGGTGCCGGCCAGCGCCGGGCACCTGCTGGAGTTCAGGCTTGCCGAGGCGGGCCTGCCGTCCATGGGCTTCGCGGTGAACGTCCCGCATTACCTGGCACATCTGGACTACCCGGACGCCGCTGTCACGCTCATCGATCACGTGGCGCGCGCCGGATCACTGCGGTTGCCGTCGGAGGCGCTGCAGGAATCCGGCGATCTGGTGCGGGCCGGCGTGGACGAGCAGGTCAGCGGGTCGGAGGAGGTGGCCGGTGTCGTACAGGCACTGGAACGCCAGTACGACGAGATCGTGGCCGGCCGGGGTAACGGACTGGTCGCCGATGGTGCCAGTCTGCCCACTGCCGACGAGATCGGTGCTGAGTTCGAGCGCTACCTCTCACGCCAGCCGGGTCCCGGCGACGACCCTCAGGCATGATCCGTCCGGCTCGCGTCGAGGACCTACCGGCCATCCTCGAGCTGATCCACGAGCTCGCGCGCTACGAGCGGGAACAGGACGCGGTGCAGGCCGACACGACGAGCCTGCGTGCAGCGCTCTTCGGGGAGTCGCCGGCGGTGTTCGCGCTGGTCGCAGAACATGACGGCCAGGTCGCCGGCTGCGCCATCTGGTTCGTGAACTTCTCGACCTGGACCGGTCGGCACGGGATCTACCTGGAGGACCTGATCGTCGGTGAGTCCTATCGCCGATTGGGTCTGGGACGTCGACTGCTGGCCGAACTCGCGCGGCTGACCGTGCAGCGGGGATACGGGCGGCTGGAGTGGTCGGTGCTGGACTGGAACGAGCCGGCGCTGGAGTTCTACCGCAGCCTCGGTGCCCAGCCGATGTCGGACTGGACGGTGCACCGGGTCACCGGCGAGGCGCTTTCCGAGCTGGCCGCAGCAGGCTGACGCCGGGTAGGCGCGGACGGGCTGCCAGCCGTGCCGGACTTACTTCCAGCGGAAGTGCACGAACACCCGGCCGAAATTGTCGGAGTCCTTCTCCACCCGGTGATACATCGCCTTGATCTCTTTCTGGTCCAGAAAACGCAGCACCCGCTTCTTGAGCTGACCGGAGCCCTTGCCCGGGATGATCTCGACCAGTGGCGCCTTCTTGGCGACCGCCTCGTCCATGATGGCGCGCAGCGCACGGTCGATGTCGGCTCCACTGTTGTAGATGTCGTGCAGATCCAGCTTGAGTTTCACCGGGCCAACACTAGCCACGCAGCGTCAGCGGGTCGGGTCGATGTGGATCTTCGGCCCTGCACCGGCATCCGCGGGACGCCAACCGCTGAGCACGTCAGCCACCCGATCCAGGCCCACCGTCGAGGCGACGAGTTCGTCGGGACGTACCGTGCCGGTTGCGAAGCGTTCGATGGTTGCATCCAGCCCCGGCGATGCGCTGAGAATGCCGACCGCGGTGACGTCCTTGAGCACCATCGCGCGGGTGTCGAGCAGGCTCGGGCTGCCGGCCAGGCCGATGTAGACGACCCGGCCGCCGGGCTCCACCTCATCCACCGCGTCGGACGGCACCGAGCTGACGCTGGTCGCGTCGATCACCGCGTCCCAGCCGATCTCGGGCACCTCACCCGCTGACCAGCAGCCGTGTGCCCCGAAGTGACGAGCCAGGGCGAGGCCGCGGTCGGTGGTGCCGTCGAACGGTGCACCGACCACATGCACCTCGGCTCCGAGCTCCAGGGCGAACATCAGGGCCAGCAGACCGATGGTGCCGGGGCCGTGGATCAGCAGCCGTCGCCCGGGCCCGACCTCGGCCGCCTGCACCGCTCGCAGTGCGTTGCCCGCCGGTTCGACGAGCGCCCCGGCGGTCCAGTCGATCGACTCGGGCAGGGCGCGCAATGCGCTGGCCGGGACCAGCAACTGTTCGGCCAGCGCGCCGTGCCAGCCCCGACGAATCCCGATCTCGAACCGGTCGCCACATACATGCTGACGGCCCTGCACGCAGCGACGGCAGTGACCGCAGCCGAGCATGGTGTCACCGGTGACCCGACGACCCAGCCAACGCGCGTCGAACGGTCCGCCCACACTCACGACCGTGCCGCACCATTCGTGGCCGATCCTGAGCGGGTACCGCGCCTGACCGGTGTGCAGGTAGGACATCTCTCCGGTGAACAGTTCGACATCGGTGCCGCACACCCCTGCTCGGGCGACCTCGACCACCACCTGGCCGGGCGCTGCCACCGGACGTGGCACCTGCTTCACGGAGCCGGTTCGGGGAGCCGTGAGGACGAAGGCTCGCATCGAATCGCTCATCGGGCCATCGTAGGCAGCGGCTGGGCGGCCGCGGGCTGGACGCCCACGGCCCGGGCGCCCAGCCACGTGAGTGTCAGGCCGATGTCAGCAGTCGTGGATCGGCTGATTCCAGCTGCTCGGTGAGGCCCGGTTCCGGCCGCAACCCGACGAAGGCGGCGACCGCGCCCAGGGCCACCAGCAGGGCGGCGACCAGCAGGCCGGCGCGGTAGCCCGACAGGAACGACTGGACCGGGTCGTGACCGAGCCGGAGCTCGCTGGTCCGGCGCGCGGTGAGGATCGCACCGATGACGGTGATCCCGAGCAGCCCGGCCACCTCACGTGAGGCGTTGAAGATGCCGGAAGCGACTCCTGCCTCTGAGCGCGGCATGGCCTCCAGCACGCTCGCGGTCAGCGGAACGGTCAGGCCACCGCCGATCCCGATCACCGCGAAGCTGGGCATCAGATCCAGCCAGGTCGCGTGCTCGCCGAGCAGGCTGACCGACGCGATGCCCGCAGCCATCAGCAGCATGGCGACGGCGACCACCCGGTAGGCGCCGAGACGGTGGGTGATCCGTTCCGAGACGACGGCTCCGACGGCCATCAGCAGGGCCATCGGTACGAACGCCGTGCCGGCCTTGGTCGGGGAGAAGCCCAGCACGCTCTGCAGGTACAGGCTGGTGAAGAAGTAGATGCCGAACAGCCCGAAGCCCCACATCAAAAGCGCGATCAGGCCACCGGAGAACACCCGCTCCCGAAAGAGCGACAGCGCGACCATCGGCGCCGAACTGCTCAGTTCCAGTCGGATGAAGGCGGCTCCGAGCGCGACGGCGACGGCGAAGCTGCCCAGAATCAGGGGCGACGTCCAGCCCCGGCTGCCACCCTCGATCAGGGCATAGGTCAACGCGAACAGTGCACCTGATGAGGTCAGCACGCCCGGCAGGTCGATCCGGGTCGGCGCGGACCCCTCGACCGACTCCGGGATCGACCAGGCACCGAGCGCCAGGGTGGCGAGACCGACCGGCACGGTGCTGTCGAAGATCCAGCCCCAGCAGGCGTGCTGGCTCAGCAGCCCGCCGAGCAACGGCCCGACCGCCAGCGCCAGCGCACCCACACCGCTCCAGATGCCGACCGCCGCGGCGCGCTGCCTCGGCTCGGTGAAGGTGGCGGAGATGATCGCCAGCGTCGTCGGCGTCACCAGCGCCGCTCCGAGACCCTGCACCGCTCGACTGGCGATGAGAAGCTCGACGCTGCCCGCCATGCCGGCGACCAGGGACGCCACCGTGAACACGGTCAGCCCGATCAGGAACAGCCGCCGCCGTCCGAACACATCGGCGAGGCGACCGCCGGCGAGCAACAGACTCGCGAAAACCAGGATGTAGGAGCTCACCACCCATTCCAGACCCGAGATGCTCAGGTGCAGGTCGCGCTCGATGGCAGGCATCGCCACGTTGACGATGTTGTTGTCCAGGTAGGTCATGAAGGTTGCCAGCGCAACCGCTATCAACGTCCAGCGAGATCTCGTTCTGTCCATGCTCGGCTCCAGGTGACTATACGATGTACATGTACGTCGTATAGGTAACCCTGTACCCTGTATAGTTGTCAAGGTGGCCACCAAAACCTCACCCAAGAAGCCCGCGGCGCCGGAGTTGAACCGGGCCGCGCTGGTGGACCGGGCGCTGCTGATAGCCGATGTGGAATCCCTCGAGGCGGTCACCATTCGCCGGCTCGCGCTGGACTTCTCGGTGACCCCGATGGCCCTGTACTGGCACTTCAAGAACAAGGACGAACTGCTGGCGGCGATGGGCGATGCGTTCTACGCCGAGCTCGACCTGACCGCCCTTGGCGACGCCGAGCTGAGCTGGCACGAACGGCTACGAGCGGTGCTCGAACTGCTGGTATCGGCGCTTCGACGCCATCCCGGGTCCGCCTCGCTGGCGATGCCGCGCATCATGGCGTGCCGGCCGGGACTGGAACTGACCGAGCGCACGCTGCAGCTGTTGCGGGACGCGGGATTCTCCGCACAGGCCAGCGCCGATATCGCGCGGACAGCTCTACAGACCGCGCTGATGCTGGTGTTCGGCATGCCGGGCGGCGAGTCCACGGTCGCCGAGGACGAGCGCGAGGCAGTGCTCGCCGTGAAGCGGGCAGCGGTCGCCGGACTACCACCCGAGGAGTTTCCGCGACTGGTCGAGAGTGTGGACGCGCTCACCAGCTGCGAGGACGACGATGCATATTTCGGCTTCGGTGTGCAGCTGTTCGTCGCAGGTGTGGTGGCCCAGCACGGCCAGCAGCAGGTAACGGCAAGGGTGTAACTTTCACGTGTTGAGCTCGTTCGGGTAGCGACTACGCTGCGTGGACCATCGCTGCATCCGGGCATACCACCGCCCGATCAGCATCACGAGCAAGGATGACCCGATGGCCGAAACCGGCGGCAGCATCGATCCGCCCGATCCGTCGCCCCGGGTCAGCGATGCCCAGGCAGACTCGGATGCGGCCGACCTTCAGTCCAGCCTCGGCGAGTTGGCCGGTCTCGTCACGACGACCCTCAGCCTGGACGACCTGTTGGGACAGGTGGCCGTGTTCGCCGCCAGGGCGATTCCCGGCGCCGACGGCGCCGGCGTCACGCTCCTGGAGGTGGCGCAGGGGCAGAGCCGCGTGCAGGCGCTCGCCGCCAGCCACCCGTTCGTAGCCGAGATCGACCAGATCCAGTACGTGACCCTGAGCGAGGGGCCCTGCATCACCGCAGCCCTCGAAGGCCGGACGGTCCGCTCCGGCTCGCTCGGCGGCGAGAAGATGTGGCCGCGGTTCGGCCCACGGGTGGGACGGCTGGGCATACACAGCGCGCTGTCACTCCCCCTGCAGATCCCTGGGAAAGTGGTTGGGGCGATCAATGTGTACGCCCGGAGCAAGGATGTCTTCGATGACCACGCCGCCGAACTGGGCGAGCTGTTCGCGGCACCCGCGGCCGTGGCCGTGCACAACGCTCAAATTCTCACCCAGGCACTGGCGTTGACGTCGCAGCTTCAGGCCGCGCTGTCCAGCCGCCCGGTCATCGATCAGGCAATCGGGCTGCTGCGCGGGCGCACCGGCGCCAGTGCCGACGAGGCCTTCGCGAGGCTGCGCACGATCAGTCAGGCCGAACACACGAAGGTCGCCGACGTTGCCGAGCGAATGGTGGACGAGGCGGTACGCCGCGCCCGATCGCGCCGTCGCTAGGTTTAGCCCACCGCCGATTCGAGCTTGACGGCGCGGCCCGGGCCCGACCGCCCTTGCGGGGCCGCCGAACGGACAAGTAAGGTCCAGTTCTGGGAACCCACGGACTCGGGCCCTGACCCGCCGTCCATACCTCCCACCTCGCATCGCAACCGTGGTGCCCGGCTCGCAGCAGAACGATTCAGCGCCCGGGAGCGCCCAGCGGAGCACCGTCCTCGTGGGGATCACCGCCGCTCTTGCAGCAGACCTCGCCATGCTGACCGATGCCCTCGACCTCGCCGGCACCGACATCGGCAACACCCTGCAATCGCTGGTGACAGCGGCCGGCGAAGCCGTCGGCTCCTACCTCGGTCTGCGGGTAGCGATGACGGTCAACGGTGCGGAGTTGGAGATCTCGACCCTGCAGGCCGCTGAGAACCACGGTCACATCCGGGCGTCGCTGGCAATCCCGTCCTCTCCCGGATCGAGCGTCGA
>JBBQFE010000181.1:0-6194 GCA_038321605.1 Mycobacteriales bacterium
TTGCGGCGCTGGCCTGCGACGTATGCATCATCGAGCCCAGCAACCAGGCCGCGGTGATCATCAGGCCGAGCTGCAGGAAGCGCTGGAGTAGGCGCGAAGCGAGGGTCGGGGGCGAAGCGACAGGCGGGCACGCAGGGACCAGCGCCGTGCTGCACAGCTGCCGTGTTCCCATGGCCCGCCCTCCTTCTGATCCGATCAACGAAACACTGAGTGATTAGGTGACGACACTGCGTAACATTTTGCGGCCGGGACACGCGGCCCCGGCCGCCACGTCTGCCGCTGTATAGCGAAATATGCCGCCTTGGCTAGAAAGCCGGATACAGTCCGATCATGGATCCGATCCGTAACCCGTACGCACCTGGAGCGGGCCGCCGGCCACCGGAACTGGCGGGTCGAGCCGGCGAACTGGCGGCCTTCGACGTCGTGCTGGAACGGGTTGCGCGCGGCCGTTCCGAGCGATCGATCGTGCTGACCGGGCTGCGGGGCGTCGGCAAGACGGTGCTGCTCAACACGCTCAGGTCCGCGGCGGTGCGGGCCGGCTGGGGCACCGGGAAGCTCGAGGCCCGCCCGACTCAATCGCTGCGGCGGCCCCTGGCGGCGGCCCTGCACCTGGCGATCCGCGAGCTCGGTGAACCCGACTCCGAGGGCACAAGACACGCACTCGGGGTGCTCAAGTCCTTCGCCCTCAGGGACTCCGACAACGTCCGGCTGCGCGACAGGTGGCAGCCCGGGATAGACGTTCCCGCTATTGCCGGTCGGGCCGATTCCGGAGATGTCGAGATCGACCTCGTCGAACTCCTCTCAGACGTCGCCGGCCTGGCCGCCGACAGCGGCCGCGGAATTGCGATCTACATCGACGAGATGCAGGACCTCGCTCCGACCGATGTCTCGGCGCTCTGCGCGGCGTGCCATGAACTGAGTCAGAACGGCCTGCCGCTGGTCATCGTGGGGGCCGGACTGCCGCACCTGCCTGCCGTTCTGAGTGCCAGCAAGTCCTACAGCGAAAGGCTGTTCTCCTACGCCCGGATCGATCGCCTCGACCGCGCTGCCGCTGCGCAGGCGCTGCAGGCGCCGGCCAGGGACGAGTCGGCCGAGTTCACCGACGACGCGTTGGACGCGATGTACGCGATCACCGCCGGTTACCCGTACTTTCTGCAGGCGTACGGCAAGGCCGTGTGGGACGCAGCGCCCCGCTCCCCGATCACCGCCGCCGACGTCGCGGTCGCGGCTCCCGAGGCAGCCGCCGAGTTGGCGGTCGGATTCTTCGGATCGCGGTACGAACGGGCAACACCGGCCGAGCGCGAATACCTGCGCGGAATTGCCCTCGCCGGCGACACCGAAGCGGCGGCCGCGACTGCGGACCACGCCAGCGATGCGGTGACCACCGCGGCCGTGGCGGAGGTGCTCAACCGAAAGGTCCAGTCGCTGTCCCCGGCCCGGGACGCACTGCTGAAGAAGGGACTGATCTACAGCTCCGAGCGTGGCCGGGTCGCCTTCACGGTGCCGCATTTCGGACAGTACCTCCGTACCCAGCTGAGCGACGGCTGAGGCAACTGTCCTGTCCGGCTGAAGTCTGCGGTGTTCGTGTGCGGGGGCGCTGTCTAGAGGGGCGGTGGCTCGTCATTTGTGCGTGGTTATCACGGTGACCCGGCGTGTCCAGGAGTCGTGGGTCGCGGCGTGGAGGAGAAAGTCCGCGACGTCGGCACGCGAGATGCGTGGCATCCCCGGTATACGGGGCACTTCGGTGAGGTCGGAGGCGGTGACGTTACCCGTTTTGGGTTTGTTGGTCAGCACGCCCGGATAGACGATCGTCCAGTCCAGGTCAGATGCCCGCAGCAACTTTTCGCCTGCGGCTTTGTCGATGAACAACTTGGGCGCTAGCCGGTACCCGAGGTGCATCAGAAAGGAGGCTTTCGGGTAGGAGTCTCCGACCCCGAACGCCGACTGCATCACAATCCGCCGCAGCGCCGATTGCCCCGCGGCTGAGAGAATCGCTCGAGTTGTCTCAACGATCAGGTTGTTGGGGTTGCGGCTGCTGCCCGATCCGATGGTGCTGACCAGCGCATCGGCTCCCTGCATCGTCCGCGATACCGCGTCGGCGTCGC
The DNA here is from genome assembly GCA_038321605.1 of Mycobacteriales bacterium. Lineage (GTDB taxonomy): Bacteria > Actinomycetota > Actinomycetes > Mycobacteriales > Jatrophihabitantaceae > Jatrophihabitans_A. The sequence goes on from JBBQFE010000181.1 coordinate 2,106, forward strand.
GGGCATCGCCGACGACTGCGGTCAGCCCTGGGCGTTTCGGCAGTTTCTCCGGACTGCGGACGAGCGCGCTCACTTCGTGGCCCGCAGCTAAGGCCGCGGTTGTGAACAGCTGGCCAGTGGCACCGGTGGCCCCGAGAACTGCGAACTTCATAGCTGCGTGCCTTTCAGTCGATATGCACCGTGTCGAGCTCGATCTGCGATAGTCAAAGGCAGAGCGTGTCGTTTGTGGCAGAGTCTGTCACAAACGACATGATGTGCAAAACTGAGGGGGTGAGCGGAGATCCGAGTGGGCTACGCAAACGCACTCGTTCTGCGGTCCAGGCGGAAATCTCCGAGGCGGCCCAGCGGTTGTTCTTGCTGCACGGTTATGAGGCGACCACGATCGAGGACGTGGCCGTCGAGGCAGGCATCTCCCCGCGGAGTGTTTACCGATATTTCCCGGCCAAGGACGATCTGCTGATCGGACGATTCAGCGACGCTAGCGCCAAGGTCATCGAGGTCCTGAGATCACGGCCGGCCGCGGAGCATCCATGGGTATCGCTTCGCGCCGCATTCACCCCTCTCGTCGAGCACGCCGACGCGCAACCCGACACCGAGGCCGCCCGCCGCATTCACCGAACAATCTTCAACAGCCCGGCACTTATGGGGCGGTATCTCCAGCACATGCACCTCGCTGAACTCGCCGCCTGGGACGTACTGAACGCACGACGCCGCTCTCCCCGCACCCGCGTTGGAGATGCAGACGACGATGGCCTGGCACTGCTCGCTGTCATCGCCGCGGCGTTCGGCAGCCTGATCGCAGCCCAACATGTGTGGAGCACGCAGACCGGAGACACACCCGTTGCCGACCTCCTTGATCAGGCCATGACCGCCGTCAAACACGCCGAGCTCCGACCCTGACCTAGCCGACCCACAGCGTTGCGGGTAGCCACCTCATCCTCAGCGCATTCGATGCACAGATTCCCAATACCGTGCAACGTCAGGGCATCGAGGTTGCGCGGTGCACGGCGGAGCGATCATGACGGGCCAACGGGTGGAGCCGGTGTGACTGCGCTTGTCGAAACTGCAGTCTTGAGCTGAACAACGTCACCCCGAACCGTTCGGATCAATCCCGCCGGCCCGAACGTCGGTGGGCCGTCGCTAGCAACGTTGAGCTGAATTGGACAGCAACCTCAAATCTTGCTCGGCGGCGCCCCGGCACCGGGCGCCGTGCCGTCTCATTGTTGAGACGGTGTTAAGTCTGCCCGATATGAGCCGATCCACGTCATACAAACCATTGCTCGTTTTTCCGCGGTCGGACGAGGGTGAAGGGATGCGTGCCCATGTCGGACAGCCCCGTTTCAACGGTGGCGCCGCTGTCTGGCCTGTTCGCCCGTCAGGCTGACCTGGGCATCGTTCCCGGCGGGATCCTCACGCTGGCCTGCACCACCGTGACCGCCATCCTTGCGGTGGTCGCACTGGCACTGCTCACCGTTCAGCTGACGCAGGGCTCGGCCCGAAGGCTGGCACTGGATCAGCTCCGGCCCGTCGAACTGGCGGTCATTCACGGCGGGCATCAGCTGGCGCTCTGGGTGGTGGCGGCGCTACTCCGCAGCAGCGGCGCGCTCGGCCCTGACGGCCGCCGGGTGCCCGGTGCCGACACACCGGCATGCGACGACACCCTGGTGCCCGCAGTGCTCGCCGGCATCGGGGCCTCGCAACTCCGACTCGCCGCGCTCAGCACGGCTGCCACGGTCAAAGCACCGCTGGAGGATTTGGAGCGTCGTCTACAGCGACTCGGGATGCTGACGACCCCGACCACCCGGCACCGCCTGGGACTGCTGATGCTGCTCGCCGAGGCCGTGAGCGCGCTGGTGCTCGTGGAGCTGATTTTGACCCAGCGCCATGGAGGTCCGGTGACACTCCTGGTTTCCGAGCTGGCGGTACTTCAGCTCTCGGTCGTCGGCATCGTTGCCGTACAACTCGCGCAACGAGTCGCCGGGCGCCGACTGCTGCAGGTGGCGCGTGCCTCTAACCCCCACCTGGCACTCACGGCGAACCGAAGCTGGTCGGGCTACGGTCCGCTCGCGGTGCCGCTGGCCACCGCGCTGCACGGAGCCTGCGCGCTGCGAGCTTCGGAGCCGGAGTTCGCTGCGATCTTCGAAACCTTGGGCACCAGCTCGTCCGCCTCGACGGCTGCCTCCCGAATCGTGGTGCATCAGGAGAGCCCGGTGCCGCGGGAAACATTGGTGCCACAGGACAACTGAACCGGAGCTGGCTGCCGACCCGCCGGGGCTGGACGTAAATTGAACTGTCGCTCCCCGAGCCGGCGCGTGGGCTGACCGGGAGCGCGACTGGGAGATCGATCATGGGCATCGGCGAAACACTTGTGCTGATCGCGGCGAGCGTGTTGGCCCTGGCCGGGGTGGCGGTCGGTCTGGCTGCGGCGGCTGTGTGGCTGGTCGCCCGGCGAGTGCGGCGCTCACACGCGGTTCGCCGCGGAACGCTGCTCATGCGGTCGGTCTCGGCACCGAACAAGGCAGCGCGAGAAATCGGCAGGCTGCGGATGACCCTCTTCGATGCGGTCACGGCTACCGGTCGGGTACTGCGAGAAGTTGAAGGACCAGCGCTCATGGGTGACCTCGCGCGCGATCTCACCCGGGCCGCAGCGGTCACCGACCATCGCCTGGCGTTGCTGGCCACCGAACCGGATGTGGATCTGCTTGCCCGCACCCTGCCCGCACTGCGGAGCTCGGTACACAACCTGGCGCGAGCAGCGGCCGAGGTACGCGGGTCGGCCTGGAAGTTCGCTGCCGGGATCGAGCAACCGCGGGTGCAACGCCTCACGCTGGAGGTGGCCGACCAGGTGGCCGGTCTCCAGCTGGGCCTGGCTGAGGTGCAGGCGATCAGGGTGTCTGCAGGCCTGTGAACCACTGGTTTGTCTCGTCCTGATTGCGATTTGTACAACTGAGGTGCGGACCAGCCGCGAGCGGCGTAAACCAAGCATGTGGCCATCACCTCGGCGCCTATCAGCGGCGCTACCGCAGCGCGAACACCCTCGGTCCGTCTGCCCTCCGGCGCGGGCCCCGTGCGGGCTGCCTGGCGTCGCCACCGGGCCCGTACGGCCAATGCCGCTGCGGTCCGCGACGGATTCATGGACCTGGTCGTGATCGTGTCGGTGCTGATGTTCGTCGCGATGGTCGTCGGCATCGGCATACTGGCCCTTGGCTCAGCCGTGAGCTGGCCCAACTGACCCTTCGGGCCGCAAGGTAAACCTGCCTACCGAAGCGAGTGTCCGTGGCTCAGCCGCCCTACCAGCCGCCCTACGGCGCGATGGATCCTTACTACCAGCAGTTCGCTCCGAAACCGGGCTGCATCCCACTCCGACCCCTCAATCTCGGCGACATCCTCGAAGGCAGTTTCCGGGTCATCAGGCGCAATCCCCGCACCACCCTGGGCCTGTCGGCCGGGTTCGCGATCGTGCAGGCGGCGATCCTGGCGGTCTTTCAGATCGTGGGATTCGGCCAGGTGTCCCGAGCGGTCCACACCACTGCCGGCGGAACCACCCGAATAGATGCCGGCCGGTTCGCCACCGGGTACCTGACGTTCTCCGCCGGTCTGGTGATCGGAACCCTGTTCGCCGCAGTGCTGTCGGGGATGCTGACGGTCGTGGTCACCGAAGATGTCCTCGGCAGGTCGCTGTCGCTGGCCGACGTCTGGGCGCGCACCCGGGAGCGCCTATGGCGCCTCATCGCGCTGTCCATCATCGTCGGCATAGTGCCGGTAGTCGGGTTGCTTTTCTGCCTCGCGCCCGGCGTCTGGCTCTGGGGGATCTGGACGGTTGCAATACCGGCGCTGATGGTGGAGAACACCACGATCCGTGCCTCTCTCGGGCGATCACGCGCCCTGGTCCGAGGGACCTTCTGGCGCATCCTCGGCATTCGAGCCCTCGGCGTGCTGATCGTCTCGGTGATCGCCGGCGTCATCGGGATCCCGTTCAGCCTGATCGGCAACGCCGTCAGCGGGGTGAACACGCTGGCGCCGGACGCGGCGTCCCGACTGGACGTACCCGTGGTGGCCGTCCTGATCTCGGCGATCGGGTCGGTCATC